>CBDVBD010000014.1:0-35596 GCA_965372135.1 uncultured bacterium
ATGAATCGCCTGATGAGCCTGGGGATGGATGTTGGATGGCGGCGAAGAGCCATTCGAGCCCTGGATATAAATCCAGGCTCGCTCGTCTTGGATTTAGCGTGTGGAACGGGGGACCTCACGAAAATAGCCCTGGAATCTTGTGATAACATCCAGGTTATGGCAGTAGATCCTTCTCAAGCCATGATCGACATCTTCCGGCACAGGATTACTGATAAATCAGTGCATCTTGTCCGGGGATGGGATAACGAGTTACCATTTCGTGACGGGAGCTTTCAACGCTCCATGATGGCTTTCGGAATCCGTAACTTTCCCAACCGGTTATTGGCATTACAAGAGCTGTTCCGGGTAACAAAACCGGATGGGAAATTGGCGATTCTTGAGATGACATCCCGTACCCATACATTCCTGAACGCCCTGTTCGGTTGGTATTTCCGAAAACTTGTTCCCATAGTGGGAAAGATGATATCACGTGACAAGAGCGCATATAGTCACTTACCTGCGTCGGTCGATGCTTTTCCGGAACCTGCCGATTTCGCCCGTGAATTAACCACCGCAGGTTGGACAATAGCCACCTGGGCATCGATGGCAGGTGGAGTAGTCACCTTATTCCTGGCGGAAAAATGACCGGTCACCGTTCAAGTTCCAGCGCCGATAAATGGGGAATCAGGAAACTACGGATCGGGGATTTCCTGGTTGTAATATTGTTACTAGCCGGCGCCATCGCATGGATTGCCTTCGGTATGACACCATCCACCACCGGATCCACTGCCACTGTGGAAGTATCCGGTAAACCGATACAGGAGCTGCACCTGGGGCACGAAGATTACTTCACCATCAACGGAGCCTTAGGACCAGTGTTGATCGGCATCGACGGATCCGGCATTCGCATTCTGGATTCCCGATGTCCTCACGGACTTTGTAAAAGGATGGGACCGATTCGAAGAACAGGCGACTGGATTGCTTGCATTCCTAACAAACTGGTAATCCGAATCCAAGGCACCTCTGAAGTCGATGCTATCACTCCAGGCACCATGAGACCATAAAACATTATGCTGCCAACAGAAGTTGTAAAATCAAAAACCAATGATGTGACAACGGTAAAGATGCTTAGTCGCTTAGGTGTGTTGGGAGGCTTAGCCATCGCAGTATCAGTTCTGGAATCGTTGATTCCCCAACCGTTACCCTGGTCCCGAATCGGCTTCGCCAATATTGTCATACTCCTTACCCTCTATCTGTACGGTCCCCTTGCCGCTGTCACCGTCGCATCATTGAAAGTATTCGGAGGGGGACTCATCCTTGGTTCCGGCTTTTCCCCAGCTTTCTGGTTGGCATTTTCCGGAACCTATACATCGCTTATTGTAATGATCCCCTTGATATACATCCCAAAATTCATCAGCCCCGTTGGTGTCGCTATCGCTGGTTCGGCAGCGTTCAATGGCGCCCAATTAGTCATGGCGGGGTTACTATTGGTCGGAATGCATAACATGTTGATGTTAATTCCGGTAATGATGGTATTATCCATCCTCACCGGTGGGGTCATCGGCTGGCTTACCGGTTTGTTGCTTTTCCGGCTGACAAAATCAAACTTAGCGTTTCATAGAATTACTAAATATGCCGATTTTTGAATTTACATGCGAAAAATGTGGCGGGAATTTCGAAGAATTAGTGCCGGCTGGTTCCAACGGTGCCGGACTGAAATGCCCCTCCTGCGGAAGCGAGGATATCCGCCGCCTGATTTCCCTGTTTGGTATTTCCGGCAATGCCCTATCCAAACCGACTTCCGGATCTGCCTGCTCCTCCTGTTCTGCCACAAGTTGTAGCCAATGCCATTAATAAAACAGTGAACCCGCCTAATCAAACTCGGGGGAAATGGTTGGGGTCGGTATTTTACCGTCCCGCTGTTGTTGCCTTGGCGTGCTTGGTAGCCGGGATTGTTTCCTATTGGTGGTTTCCCGGCTCTTTCGCTCTTTGGATTATAATATTGACAGCCATCATTGCGGTGAGCTGCCAATTGCTGCCTGTACACCCCATTCTCCGATGGGTACTTGTTGGCTTACTGATTGCCATGGCTGGTTCCTGGCGTGCTGAAATAACCTCTCCCCATCAGGATCAAAAGTTGCTGTCATACCTTGAAGCTCAAGTCCTGCCCATAACCGTCACAGGCACCGTCGCTCGCGATCCGGTCATCTACCCTGATGGCGCCACGGTATGGTTGGACGACGTTATTGTAGTAGGACTTGACCACCAAATTCCCTTAGAGGGAAAAGTGTCCCTGAGTATGTATAATCCTGACGTCCCATGCAAATATGGGGATCGTGTGGAGGTCCGCGGGCGCATCTACCGCCCCAACACTAAACGAAATCCCGGTGGAGTCGATTGGGCCTCTGTGTACTATCGCCGGGGAATTGTCGCCCGTATAGTGCCCTTTTCTGATGAAGATGTCATGGTTATAGACACCGACCAGAATTCCTGGCTGATGTCGAAAGTGGCTTATCCACTGCGTTACGCAATACTTACCCAAATTGAGAAGTGGTTTCCTACCCAGTCACAGCCCTTGATTTCCGCATTGTTAGTTGGCGAACGTGATGCATTGGATCCTGCCTTTATCGAAGCAACACAAAGGTCGGGAGCAGCTCATTTGATCGTGATTTCCGGATTCCATGTTGGCGTTGTCGCTCTGATACTGCTGAGGATTGTTTCCCTGAGTCGAATTCCCTATTGGCTGCAGATAATATTGGTATTAATAGGTTTAACCCTTTTCGCCATGATCGCTGAATGCCGACCACCGGTGATACGCGCTGTGATCATGGCTGTGATCCTTGGCGGAAGCTACCTGTTCCGTCGTCTCTGGGACCCATGGAACACCTTAGCAGCGGCAGCTTTCCTAATCCTATTAATTCGACCATCTGACTTAACCAGCCCCAGCTTTCAACTGTCATTCGTCGCTATAGCGTCTATCCTATGTTTCTACCGCCCCTTCCACCGGTTCCTGATGCAATTCAACTGGGTACATCGCTTGCGTCGCATCCCAATTATTGGACATGGCTTCTATGAAATACTCATGATATCTCTTTGTGTACAAATCGGAGTCCTGCCTGTCCTGGCTGCCCACTTCAGTCGCATCCCCACCCTTGGTATTGCTGCTACCGTACTTGGTGCGCCTTTGATCATTTTGATCGTACCCTTCAGCATCATCACCGTAATCATCGGCGCCTTTGGTATCCCTCAGGCACAATGGTTGGCAATCACCGTGGACCGGCTGTCCGTGCTGTTCCAGTACCTAACCCATACTATCGCCGGCATTTCCTTCGCATCCCTACCGGTGAAGTCCGTGAATTATGCCCTGATTATTTCCATGTTTGTATTCATATATCTCCTGTGGAACTTTCGTAAACGCTGGGCAAGGTGGGGAGTAGTTACTGCCGTGGTACTTTTCGGAAGTGCAGTGGTATGGAGTGGAGATGATACCAGACTGCAGGTGGGTGTCGAAATCTCATTCCTTGATGTTGGAACCGGTGCAGCAACCGTGGTACGTTTCGCCGATGGTAGAACGGTACTGATTGATGCCGGACCATCAAGGGAAAGGTGGGATTATGGAGAAAAGGTAATCCTTCCCTGTCTTGAATCTTATGATATCGACACCCTGGATGCCATTATCATTACCCATGATGATAATGACCACTTGGGTGGCGTGGTTGCAGTGATGGATGCTATCCCGGTTCGCAACGTGTACGGGAACGGTCTCAAAGGGAATTCCGATACATATACACGCTATGAACTGGCTCTCAAAGAACATGGAATAATCCCCCAAGTGCTGCACGCCGGACAGTCACTCCCCGGATTTGAGGATATCCCCATCTGGATATTACACCCCGATGCCTCATTCCTTGATGAACATATCAGTGATAATGATGCGTCGGTGGTACTGCAAATCCGTATCGGTCAGGTCGCATTCCTACTGCCCGGAGATATTGAATCGTCAGCAGAAAATCATATACTTAGATACCAAGACACTCTTGGATCCGATGTCTTGTTAATTCCCCACCACGGATCTGCTAACTCTGCCGGGATGCCGTTCTTAGAAGCTGTAATGCCTAAAATTGCAATCATATCCACTGGGAAAAACAACCCACACGGGCATCCATCCTCCCTAGTTTTGCACCGACTGGAAGCCATACACTGCCAAGTGGAACGCACCGATTTAAACGGTGCAGTAGTGCTGCGAACCGACGGTCATTACGTCTGGAAATATGAAGGATGGCGATAAACTGAATTGGATATAATTAAACGATCATCCAAAACTCATGAAAACCCTGACCAATCAACATCAACTGAATCTGATCACCGATGGTGATAAAGACCCAACCTTAACTGAAATCGAAAACCGCTTGTGGCGAAAAGGATACAAATTCGTATGTGGCGCCGATGAAGTTGGCAGAGGACCCTTGGCTGGACCAGTGATGGCAGCAGCGGTCATCCTGCCGCCGAATGTCATAATTGACGGCGTTGCCGATTCCAAAACCCTATCTCCTGCCAAGCGCGAAGAACTATTCCAAATAATCAAACATCGCGCCTTAACAATTGGCTTGGGTGCTGTTTCCCCAGCCGCCATCGACCGCATCGGGATACTCCCGGCAACCCATTTAGCCTTCCAAAGAGCGATCCACCATTTAAAAATCACCCCGGATTATCTCTTAGTTGACGGATACCCGATCCCGTATCAGGGCGAACAAACTGCCCTAATTAAGGGCGACAGCAGAAGCCAAACCATTGCAGCCGCCTCCATCATCGCAAAAGTCACCCGCGATCATCTAATGATTACCCTAAATACTCGATATACCGTATATGGATTCGCTAAACACAAAGGTTACGGAACCTTAGCACACCGCAACGCTCTGAAACACCACGGACCCTGTCCAATTCACCGGTTAAGCTTCCGGGGAGTATTACAGACTGGGGATGAACGATAATGAACCTGTTTCGCAAACCGCAACAGAAACCAAAATCAAATCTTGAAATCGGCAGGTGGGGTGAAACTCAGGCAATCAAATATCTGAAAAAACAAGGATATCGAATAAATCAAAGAAATTTCCGATCCTTGGGCGGTGAAATCGACATCATCGCATCGAAAGACAACGTGTTGGTATTCGTGGAAGTAAAAGCCCGGCGAGGAGTAGGACCGATCGACCCTGAACATCGCGTAGGATTAAAGAAAAAACGTCAGTTGGTGAAACTTGCCAAATACTATATATCGAGAACAAAAACTGATTACGATGAAATCCGAATGGACATTATTACCGTCACTAAGAATGAGAAAAACTTCGACATCAAACATATGGAGGGAGCTTTTGGGGATGAATAATCACAATCATCAACACCGGCACGCGACCTGTAAAACCATGCGAATTGTCATAATCCTGATTTGGCTCTGGGGATTAACGATACCGGTCGCAACCGCTCAAGTGGTATTGACCGAAATCATGTTCGATGCTGCTGGCAATGAAAATTACGATGAATTCATAGAAATAGTCAACCTCGGTCCCTGGAACGTGGATCTATCCGGATGGCTGACATCCGATGAATCCGCCGATGACACTATCATCTCTATCGGTGAAGGAACCCTGCTCCAAGTCGGGCAATACGGCATCATCCTGGACGGAGGGTACCTGGAGAACTCTACCTATTACGATTCGCTAATTCCCGACGAAGCCCTGAGACTAACCATCGACAACGCCACCTTCGGAAGCGCAGGGTTGTCCAACTCCACCGCCGAGACCGTATCTTTAATCAATTCCTTTGGCACCGTAGTGTCATCCCACACCTACACCTTAGGAAACGAACCGGGTTATTCTGAAGAAAAAATCCGGGTGGAAATGGGCGATGACCCCACCAATTGGCGCGACAGCGAACGTTGGAACGGCACCCCGGGTGCACCTAATAGCGTAATGCCTGACAGCTTAGATGTGGCATTATCCGCCATGAGATTCGATCCTGAAAATCCCAGACTCACCGACCATGTCGCCGTGTGGGTAAAAGTCTTAAACCTGGGCATCCAGCCCGCTGAGCAAATATTAGTGGATTTCGGCATCGACCTGGACAATAACCAGACCTTCGACCCTGAAGAAGATTTCGATACCATCATAATCCAATCGCTGGATCCCTTGGATTCCGTTTGGACGGTCAGTCACCTGCCAGAACTCCCTGCCGGAATCTACACCATCATGGCGAAAACCGATTATCAGGACAACAATCCGGATAATAACTACACCAACAAACAAGTCGCCATCGGCTCCGAAACCGGGTCGGTACTATTCAACGAACTGTTTTACAAACCTTTGCCCGGTCAATCGGAATGGGTAGAATTGATGAATCCTGGAACTGGACCGGTAAATTTGGCGGGATGGCACTTTGCCGACACCCACGGACTCACCGACACCTCCCAACACATGATACTCCCCTCTGATCCCTTGTATATTAACCCCGCAGGTTACGTAATCCTTGCCAAAGACTCTACAGTTATGGATTTCAATCCACCTACCGAAACTCCGATATATATCGCTGGGAGCAACTGGCCCACCTTGAACAACACCGGCGATTCCTTGATGATCTATGATGCATCCCTTACCCCAATCGATTCCGTGTATTACCAAGGGAACTGGTCCTATGCCGACAATGGTGTGTCCTTAGAACGCATCAATCCATCACACTCTTCGAACAACCCCCTCAACTGGACGGATTGCGTCGATCCCGCTCAAGCTACCCCAGGAAGAGTGAATAGTGTCTTATACCAACCAACGGAAGGGGAACAAATCCTTACCTGCGATCCCAATCCTTTTTCCCCGGATGGCGATGGTCGCGATGATGTATTGTTCATACGGTACAGCTTACCGGTTACTACCGCCCGTGTCAAGTTGAAAATTTTCGATGTCAGAGGACGGCTGGTCAAATGGCTGTTGAACAATCAACCGGCAGCAGGACATGGCGAAGTAATCTGGGACGGCACCCACGGCGACGGTATCACAGCGCGTATTGGCATGTACATCATATACTTGGAAGCCATCAACGCCCAAAACGGTGTCATCGAAACCGCCAAACGCACCGTGGTATTAGCCGGAAAACTGTAATGATCCAACTCTGTAATATAGGGATATCTTTCGGCGGAACTTGGCTGTTCCAAAACCTTGACTGGCACATATCTCCCGGATCCCGAGTCGGCTTTGTCGGTCCCAACGGTGCTGGAAAAACCACCCTGTTAAAAATCATCTGTGGACAGCTTCCCACCGAAACCGGACAAGTATTAAGCCCTAAAAGGACCACCTTCGGGTACCTGCCTCAGGAAGGCGTGGAACACCGTGGTCGTACCTTGTTCGAAGAAGCCTACTCTGCCTTAGGGGATATCGTAACCCTCCAGAAACAGATGGAATCCGTCCAGCAGGAAATGGCGGAATTGGAGCAGGACAGTCCGGAGTTGAATGACCTGTTAAAGTATTTAGGGCACCTGGAACACCGCATGCAAATCCTGGAAGGATACACCGCTGAAGCCCGGGTACACAAAGTGCTGAATGGCTTGGGATTTTCCGAGTCGGAATCGACCCACCCTGTTGAATCCTTTTCCGGTGGTTGGCAGATGCGTATTACCCTCGCCAAACTACTGTTGCAGGAACCTGATGTCCTATTGCTTGACGAACCCACCAACCACCTGGATATCCCCACACTGGAATGGCTTGAGACCTATTTGGAAGAATATGACGGCACCGTGATTCTGGTATCCCATGACCGATATTTCCTGGACCAGGCTACTAATATCACTGCGGAAATAGAGCGTGGGAGATTGGAAATTTATCACGGTAACTATAGCTACTACCAGCAGGAAAAAGAGGGTCGCCGGGATCGCTTAGCATCCGAACAGGTCCGCCTGGCAAAAGAAAGAGCACGCATCGAGCGATTCGTAGAGCGCTTCCGATATAAAAACACAAAAGCCAAAGCGGTACAGAGCCGGATCAAGATGCTGGAAAAGATGAAAACCATTGAACTGCCCAAACACACCAAAACTATCCGGCTTCAATTTCCCGAAGCCCCCAGATCAGGACGGATGATTTTCCAAGCTGAAAATATCAGTAAATCTTACGGTGAGAAAGAAGTATTCCGAGAGCTGGATTTAATTATGGAACGAGGTCGCCGGGTGGCATTGGTCGGACCAAACGGAGCGGGGAAGAGCACCTTTTGCCGAATTGTCTGTGGTCAGGAATCCCCCACACAAGGTACCTTCCGACTGGGACACAACGTCATGATGGATAACTTCAGTCAGGACATACATCACGAACTGAACCCGAAAAACACCGTACTTGAAGAGGTTGAATCCCATGCTGCCACTTCCCAAATCCCCCAATTGAGAAACCTGATGGGCGCGTTCCTATTCAGTGGTGATGATGTATATAAGCAAGTGTCGGTACTGAGCGGCGGTGAAAAAAGCCGGTTGGCTTTAGCTAAAATCCTGCTGAACCCATCCAACTTCTTAGTCCTGGACGAACCCACTAACCACCTCGACAGAGCCGGACGGGATGTTTTACTGAACGCTCTGAATCAATACAATGGAACCATCCTTATCGTGTCCCACGACCGGTATTTCCTTGACGGACTGGTAGACGAAATCTGGGAAATGAAAAACGGAACCCTGCGCATATACCCCGGTAACTATTCTTACTATCACCGGATCCGCATGGAAGAACAAGCGAAACAAGAAGAACTACAGGCAGCTCAAACAACTGAAAAATCCGAGGATAAGGAGAAAGAAACCAAAAAATTATCCGTAAAAAAATCCAAAGAACAAAAACGACAGGAAGCCGAAGAACGTCAGCAACAATACCAAAAGCGACAACAATTTGAAGCCCAGTTAAAAGAGATAATGTCAGCCATCGAACAGCGTGAAGCACGAAAAACTGAGCTGGAAACCTTATTATCCGACACCGAAATATATCACAACGGAGACAGAACGCGGGACATAATGAAAGAATACCGGAAAATCACCGCGGAGCTGCCCATTCTATACCAGAAATGGGAACAGATTGAGAAAAATGGTGCAACTGATTCCCCGTAAATTATTGACAAAACGGTTGACAAAATCAGGGAAAAATAGTATATTTTAAGATTCGATTTCCAAAGCAATCGACAAAAAGCAGACATCATTTAACTGGAATAATAACAAATAATAACAAACTCTGGCTTTGACCCTACCGTGAATGAAAAGCCGTAAGTAGAAAAGGAAACTGTGATGGCAGAAACGAAAATAATTATCATGGGAGCGGCAGGGAGAGATTTTCATAATTTCAATACCGTGTTCCGCAACGATCCCAACGTGAAAGTAGTAGCATTTACCGCCACTCAAATCCCTGATATCGAAGGAAGAAAGTACCCGCCGGAACTCGCAGGACCCAACTATCCCAACGGAATCGATATCTTCCCCGAGGAGGACTTGGAACGTTTGATCGCAGAACATAATGTTGATCAGGTTATCTTTGCCTATAGCGATGTTCCTTATGAATACATTATGCATGTGGCTGCCCAGGTCAATGCTGCCGGTGCGGATTTCCGCTTAATCGGTGCTGAGCCCAGCATGGTCAAATCCACTAAACCGGTTATTGCGGTGTGCGCAGTCCGTACCGGTTCCGGAAAAAGTCAAACCACCCGCCGAGTCGCCGAAATACTAACCGAAGCCGGGAAAAAAGTCGTGATTATCCGTCACCCCATGCCCTACGGCGACCTTGTCGCCCAAAAGGTACAACGATTCGCCACTCTCGATGACCTGGAAAAGCACCAATGCACTATCGAGGAAATGGAAGAATACGAACCGCACATCAACCGCGGCAATATCGTGTATGCCGGTGTCGATTACGAAGCCATCCTGCGGGAAGCCGAAAAGGAAGCCGACATCATCCTGTGGGACGGCGGAAACAACGACACCTCGTTCTATAAACCGGACCTTACTATCACCGTAGCTGATCCCTTACGTCCTGGCGATGAAATCACATACTATCCCGGTGAAACTAATCTGCGCTTAGCTGACGTAGTAATCATCAATAAAATCGATTCCGCCGATCCTGAAGATGTGGATGAAGTCCGTGCCAATACCTTCGATGTTAACCCCAAAGCGATAGTCATGGAAGCCGCATCTCCGGTAGCTGTCGAAGATAATGACATCATTCGTGGAAAGAGGGTTTTGGTGGTGGAAGACGGTCCTACGCTGACCCACGGCGAAATGACTTTTGGTGCCGGCATAGTGGCAGCGGAAAAATTCGGTGCCGCCGACCTGGTGGATCCTAGGGAATTCGCAGTTGGCACCATCGCCGATACTTTCGAGAAATATCCCGATATCGGTATCCTGTTGCCCGCCATGGGCTATGGAGATCAACAGGTAAAAGACCTGGAAGAGACCATCCGGCGCTGTGATGCCGAACTGGTTATCATCGGCACTCCCATCGACCTGCGGCGGGTAATCACCATCGATAAACCGTCGGTACGCGTATTCTATGACTTGCAGGTGATCGGCAAACCCACATTGGAAGATATCCTTAAGCCATTCCTATCATAATAAACAACTTGAATCACCATGCCGGAACAGTCACTCAAGACAGCCGTGATAGCCATCGGGGGCAATGCCATTTCGTGCCCTGACGAACCAGATACTATTCCCAATCAGTTCCTCCACACTCGTCAGTCATTATCCGGCATTATCGAATTAATCAGGCACGGCTACAATGTAGTGATTACTCACGGCAATGGTCCCCAGGTCGGCAACGCCTTGTTAAGAGTCGAGCTTGCTCGTGGTCGAGCGCCCATCCTTCCCCTCGGAATCTGTGTGGCTGACATCCAGGGTGGCATGGGATATATGATCGAACAGAGCCTGCAGAACGGCTTGATCAAAGCAGGCATTGACCGCGAAGTAATTACTATCATCACCCAGGTTGTCGTTGACCGTCACGATCCCTCATTGGCAAACCCATCCAAATATATCGGGCAATTCTATAGCCATGAAGATGCTAAACGTATGGAGAAGGAATCCGGATGGATTGTAAAGAAAGACGGTAATAGAGGATGGCGGAGGGTGGTGGGTTCCCCTCACCCCAAAACCATCATCAATGGTAAAACCATTCGACGATTGGTGGATAATAAGGTGATAGTCATCGCCGCTGGTGGTGGTGGAATTCCCGTGTATGTTGAATCTGATTACACTTACGAGGGAATCGACGCCGTGATTGACAAGGATTGGGCATCAGCGGTGCTGGCAAAGGAAATCGGTGCCGATCAACTGATATTCCTTACGGAACCCCCAAAAGTATTCCTGAACTTCGGCACGGAACACCAGACACCAATAGACCGGATGACGCTGACACAAGCAAAACAATATCTTAAAGAAGGACACTTCCCGCCCGGCAGCATGGGTCCTAAAATCGAAAGCGCGATTGATTTCCTGGAACAGGGGGGGCATCGCGCCTTAGTAGCTACAATCCCAGAGGTAATTGATGCCATGCGCGGTAACGCCGGAACGGAAATCGTACCTGACTGATAAACTAACCGAAATCCTTGCAGCAAGGAGCCTAAATGAAAATCCATGAATACCAGGCAAAGGAGTTACTGAGTGAATTCGGAGTGCGAGTACCTCAAGGGCGTGTCGCATTCACGGTGGATGAAGCCTACGAAATCGCCAAAGAACTTGGTGGTACCGTGGTTGTGAAAGCCCAAATCCACGCCGGCGGTCGAGGCAAGGGCGGCGGTGTCAAATTAGCAAAAAACCCTGAAGAAGCCAAGGAGCTGGCTAATCAAATATTGGGCATGACTTTGGTTACCCATCAAACCGGCCCTGAAGGCAAAGAAGTCAAACGCCTCTTGGTCGAAGAGGGGATGGACATCGCACGTGAACTGTATGTTGGTATCGTCCTGGATCGCCAAACCGGACGGGATGTATTCATGGTCTCCACCGAAGGTGGCATGGAGATTGAAAAGGTAGCTGCTGAAACCCCGGAAAAAATTGTTAAGGTGATGATCGATCCCGCCGTCGGCTTACAATCCTATCAAGCCCGGAAAATGGCGTTCGCCTTAGGTTTAACCGGCGATCAGATCAAACACGCCGTTAAATTCTTAATGAGTTTGTACCATGCCTACCATCAAAAAGACGCATCCTTAGCCGAAATAAATCCATTGGTGATTACCGGCTCCGGCGAAGTGGTCGCCTTGGATGCCAAAATAAATTTCGACGATAATGCCCTGTTTCGCCACAAGGATGTGGTAGAAATGCGCGACTTCGATGAGGAAAACCCTGCTGAAATCGAAGCATCCAAATATAACCTGAACTACATCAAACTGGACGGCAAAGTCGGCTGCATGGTCAACGGTGCCGGATTAGCCATGGCAACTATGGATATCATCAAATTATCCGGCGGCGAACCAGCCAATTTCCTGGATGTGGGCGGAGCGGCATCCGCTGAAACCGTCGCCAACGGATTCCGGATCGTCCTGTCCGATCCCAATGTCAAATCGGTACTAATCAACATCTTCGGCGGTATCGTACGGTGCGACCGTATCGCTCAGGGTGTCATTGATGCCATCACTGATGCCAAAGTGGATGTACCGGTGGTGGTGCGGTTGGAAGGTACCAACGCCGATATCGCAGCCAAACTCCTCGAGGAATCCCCCCTGGAATTCCGGGTGGCCTCCAATTTCCAAGAAGCCGCCGAAATGGCAGTCGCCGCTGCCGGATAAGCAATCGTTATTGGATTGGATACAAGGAGTCGAAAATCTTATAGAGGACAACATGAGCATCTTAGTTAATCAAAATACAAAACTGGTAGTACAAGGAATCACCGGGGGAGAAGGCACTTTCCATACTGAAAAAATGTTGGAATACGGCACCGCAGTCGTTGCCGGAGTCACTCCGGGAAAAGGCGGCACCCCCCATTTGGGCGTTCCGGTATATAATACTGTGGAAGACGCGGTAAAACAACAGGGAGCTAATACTTCCTGTATTTTCGTACCACCACCATTCGCTGCCGACGCCGTATTGGAATCCTTAGACGCCGGAATCGATGTGATAGTATGCATCACCGAAGGCATTCCCACCCAGGATATGGTGAAAGTATATGACTGCTTGAAAACCACCACTTGCCGCTTAGTTGGTCCCAACTGCCCTGGCGTGATATCACCAGGGCTCTCGAAGGTCGGAATTATGCCCGCATTCAAGCATAAAGGACCGGTGGGTTTGATTTCACGATCCGGAACCTTAACCTATGAAGCGGTCAAACAATGCAGCGACGCCGGCTATGGACAATCAACCTGCATTGGTATCGGCGGTGACCCCGTGATCGGATCGACTTTCGTTGACCTGCTGAAGTTATTCAAGGACGACCCCGAAACCGAGGCAATCGTACTGATCGGCGAAATCGGAGGCAGTGCGGAAGAAACTGCCGCTGCCTACATCTGGGAAAATCTTGACAAGCCGGTGGTTGCCTTTATCGCAGGAAAAACTGCCCCTCCCGGGCGCCGCATGGGGCATGCCGGTGCCATCATCGCCGGCGGCAAAGGTACCGCCCCTGAGAAAATGGCAACCTTGCGCGAAGCCGGTGTCATCGTATGCGACAGTCCCGCCGACATCGGCATAAACATCGCTAAAGCATTATCTAAATAATATTGATGTACATCACGTAGGTGCTGATTTATCGTATCCTATGTCATGGTCAAAGTGAATCACTTACAAGGACCCCCATGAAAGAACGTACGCTCTGCATCATAAAACCCGAATCCGTTGAAAAGGGTAACATCGGAAACATCTTAATTCGGATCGAAAAGGAAAACTTCGACATCACCGCCATGAAAATGCTGCACTTAACCCATGATCAGGCGGGTGAATTCTATGCCGTACACAAGGAACGCCCATTCTACAATGCCCTGCTGGAGTATATTACATCCGGTCCGGTAGTGGTAGTGCGCCTGGAGCGGGATAAAGCGGTGGATAAATGGCGGGAAGTAATCGGATCCACAGACCCCAAAAACGCAGCCCCTGGTACCATCCGTGCCCTATATGGTGAATCGATCGAGAAAAATGCAGTGCATGGATCGGATTCAGTAGAAAACGGACGCATCGAAACCGACTTCTTTTTCCCCTTGGAAGCACCATACTCTTTCTGAACTTGAATTAATGATAACAGTGTTGTGAAAACGACTGATAACAATAATACAACCGAACGTATGGAAGACATACTTCCTAAATCTTCCCAAACTAAATCATCAGGCGGTGGAGCCGTGGAACAAGTTGCCGTGGTCGGGGTCGGAACCATGGGACAGGGGATTGCGCAGATCATCGCCCAACAAGGCATCAATGTCCTACTCTTCGACAAAGACCGGAAATCTCTGGATCGGGCAATCACCGAAATCGAAGATACCCTGGACCGTGAAATCGAGCGTTGGGGATTAACCGAAAACGACAAACGAGCCATCTTGTCCCGGTTGCAGGATGTAGAAGATTGGGACAGACTTAAGGATGTTGATATCGTCATCGAAGCAATCCCCGACGTCCTCGATCTGAAACGCAGCCTATTCGCAGATTTCGACAGTCGCTGTTCCCCGGAAACTATATTAATATCCAACACATCGACCCTGTCACTAACCGAAATCGCCGAAGCGACAAACCGCCAGGATAAGGTCATCGGGATGCACTTCCTGAACCCGGTACCCAAGACCCCGTTAGTGGAAATCGTGCGTGCCCTGAAAACCTCCGATGACACCTTCCAATACACTAAAACTTTCGCCGAACGACTGGGCAAGACGGTGGTCGAGGTATATGAATATCCCGGATACGTCACCACCCGAGTGATACTTCCCATGCTAAATGAAGCCATGCACGTACTGATGGAAGGCGTGGCATCCGCGGAAGGTATTGATACCGCCATGAAACTGGGGTACGGCTTCGATGTCGGACCACTGGCTTTAGCGGATATGATGGGACTCGACGAGGTCATGGTATGGATGGAGTCCCTATTCAAGGAATTGGGCGACTTGAAATATCGACCCTGTCCCTTGCTTAGAAAAATGGTGCGAGCCGGGCACCTCGGACGGAAATCCGGTCAGGGATTCTTTACATACAACGATTCCGGAAAGATGCTTCCCCCATGAAAATTCTGGTATTAAATTCCGGAAGCTCTTCCGTCAAATACCAGTGCATCGATTCCGACAACCAGCAAACCTTAGCGCAGGGTCAAATCGAACGCATCGGTATGAGGGGCGCTATTTTGACCCATATGCGTTACGATGGCGACCAGGTGAAAACGGTGGGCGAAATCCCCGATCACCAATTGGCGATCGAATATATCCTTGCAATCCTGTTGTCCGCAAACCATGGCGTGATTAAAGACCAATCGGAAATCAATGCCGTGGGGCACAGGGTGGTACACGGTGGCGAGGATTTCCGGGAATCGGCTATCATCACCCCGGAAATTATGGCGAAACTGGAACAATGTATCGAATTGGCGCCATTGCATAATCCCCACAATATCAAGGGAATAAAAGCCTGCCAGGCACAGCTGCCTGCTGTGCCTCAGGTTGCGGTATTCGACACCGCATTCCATAGCGCTATGCCCCGCCATGCTTACTTGTATGGCTTGCCCTACGTACTGTACTCCCGGTACAGCATCCGTCGCTACGGCTTCCATGGTACCAGCCATTACTACGTATCAAAAAGGGCTGCCGAACAGCTGGGAAAACCCATCGAGGAATTGAAAATTATCACCTGCCACCTGGGCAATGGATGCAGCATCGCAGCGGTTAAACTCGGCGTATCGGTGGACACATCCATGGGCTTCACCCCCACCGAAGGGTTGCTGATGGGCACCCGTTCCGGTGATCTGGACCCAGCCGCGGTGTTACACATCATGGGGCGTGAGGGACTGAGCCTGGGCGAAACCAATGCCATGCTCAATAAACATAGCGGGTTGCTGGGAATTTCCGGTGTATCCAGCGACATGCGGGACATCTTAGCAGAGAAAGAAAAAGGTAATGAGCAAGCTAAAACCGCCTTCGATATCTTCTGCTACCGCCTGAAAAAGTACATCTGTGCCTATGCCGGAGCCATGGGTGGGGTGGATGCTGTGGTATTCACTGGTGGTATTGGTGAGCACTCCCCGGAAGTCAGAAATGTTGCATCAAGCGATCTGGAATTTCTGGGAATCGTTATCGACCCGGATAAGAATAACGACACATCCAACCGTGAACGCGCGATACACTCCGGAAACGTCAGTGTCCTGGTGATCCCCACCAACGAAGAACTGGTCATCGCCCAAGATACCGTACGGTTGGTGAAGGAACTTAATTGATTGTAGTTACATTTAGAATATAGAGACTGAGACGATACACTGAAAGGTAACCAGATGAATCGGATCCTGGAAAAATTCGAATTAACTGAAGGCGTTGCTCAATTAGTGGTGGACGCCCCGCGAATCGCCCGAAAAAGAAAAGCCGGGCAGTTCGTGGTAGTGAAAATCCATGAACAAGGAGAACGCATACCACTGACCATCGCAGATGCTGATCCTGAAAAAGGAACCATCACTTTGATATTCCAGGTAGTGGGTAAATCAACTGATGAAATGAGCAAACTACCGGTCGGGTATGAAATCATGGACCTGGTCGGACCCTTAGGCAAACCAACCCACGTCGAGAAATTCGGAACCGTATTGTGTGTGGGTGGTGGAATCGGTGTCGCTCCGGTACATCCCATTGCCTGCGCCATGAAAGACGTCGGTAATCACGTTATTGGGATTATTGGTGCGCGCACCAAAGGCTTGCTAATCATGGAAGACATGATGAAAAAAGCCACCAGTGAGCTGCTGATTTCCACTGATGACGGCAGCTACGGATACCACGGCTTTGTTACCGGTGTACTGGAGCAAGTACATGCCCGCGGTAACCCCATCGACCTGGTGGTTGCTATCGGACCGGTTCCCATGATGAGTAACTTATGCAAACTTACCAAGGAACTTAATCTGAAAACCCTGGTATCATTAAACCCCATCATGGTGGACGGCACTGGAATGTGTGGTGCCTGTCGGGTTACGGTAGGCGGAAAAACCCAATTCGTATGTGTGGACGGACCCGAATTCGACGGTCATGAAGTGGATTTCGTGGAATTAACCAAACGTCAGCGAGCCTACTTACCTCAGGAAAGAGAATCCTGGGACAAATTCAAGGAAAAACACGAATGCCGCGGGAAGGAGGTTGCTGCCAATGGCTCGTGAGAAGATTCCCCGTCAGACTATGCCCGAACAAAAACCGGAAGTGCGTGCTCATAACTTTGACGAAGTACCCTTCGGATATACACCTGAAATCGCCCAGTTGGAAGCCAACCGTTGCATCCAATGTAAAAAACCTAAATGCGTCGCGGGATGCCCGGTAGAAATTGACATCCCTGGCTTTATCGAATTAATTCGCGACGGTGAATTCGAAGCAGCCGCACGTAAGATAAAAGAAACCAATGCATTACCCGCTATCTGTGGACGGGTTTGTCCTCAGGAAGAGCAGTGCGAAATCGTATGCGTAATTGGGATCAAAGAAGAACCTGTCGCCATCGGACGCTTGGAGCGTTTTGCCGCCGACTGGGAACGAGACAAAGGAGAAATCCTTGTTCCTGAGTTAGCACCTCCTACTGGTAAAAGAATCGCTGTAGTCGGTTCCGGTCCCGCGGGCTTAGTTGTCGCCGGTGATCTGGCGCTCACGGGACACAAAGTCACCATATTCGAAGCCCTGCACAAACCCGGCGGAGTGCTGGTTTACGGCATCCCCGAATTCCGGCTGCCCAAAGCCATCGTCCAATCGGAAGTGGACTATGTCACATCCCTTGGCGTCGAACTGCAGCGTAACGTGGTCATCGGTCGCGCCATTACTGTCGATGAACTCCTGGAAGAAGAAGGATTCGACGCGGCATTCCTGGCTACCGGCGCTGGATTGCCCTACTTCATGAACATCCCCGGCGAAAATCTGAACGGAATCTACTCCGCCAACGAATACCTGACTCGATCCAACCTGATGAAAGCCTACAACTTCCCCGAATACGATACTCCAATGATCGAGAGTAAAAAGGTTGCGGTATTGGGTGGTGGAAATGTCGCTATGGATTCTGCCCGAACCGCCTTGCGGCTTGGTGCGGATGAAGTCCATATCGTGTACCGGCGTTCCGAAAAGGAAATGCCCGCACGGATCGAGGAAGTCCATCATGCCAAAGAAGAAGGCGTGATCTTTAGCATCCTCACCAATCCCACCCGTTTCATCGGCGATGAAGAGGGCTGGGTAACCTCAATGGAACTGCTGAAAATGGAATTGGGCGAACCGGATGCATCAGGTCGGCGTCGTCCGGTGCCGGTCGAAGGATCGGAATACATCATGGAAATCGACACGGTTGTCGTCTCCATCGGCAACGGCGCCAATCCTCTGATATCACAAACCACCGAGGGGCTTGATACCAACAAGTGGGGTAACATCCTTGCCAACGACCACACTGGTATGACCTCCAAACCGCGTGTCTGGGCTGGCGGCGACATTGTCATCGGTGCCGCTACTGTGATTCTAGCGATGGGTGCTGCCAAACTTGCCGCCAGGTCCATCCACCAATACCTCATGAATCCCAGCGAATGGAACTGGAAGGAGGAACCTGTAGGAGTAGAGGAAACAGCTTAATACAAGCCCGCATTGTGCGGGCTTTTTACTATTAACCTTTTTACCCCCCTGCTATTTGCAGGGGGGGAGTATAGGGGGGGTCTCTTAATGTCGGGTTTCTCCGAAACCCGACATATACTTTCACCCTTTACTATATGCCCAATAACCATAAACACACCGGTAAACTCGAAATCACCTGGGAGCAATTCGGCAAACACTGCCAAGACTTAGCGCTTGCCATCGAACAGCGATTTCAACCCCAATGCGTGGTCGGCATTTCCAAAGGCGGTTTGCCGTTAGCAACTGTCCTTGCCGGCTTATTCCGGGTGGATCTGTATCCCATCAGGTTATCCTATCGTGAACGCGACCGCGTGGTCCATAAGAACCCGGTCTGGATGGTCCCGGTCAGTGGCAGAGTGGCAGGCTTAAACGTATTGCTGGTGGACGAAATATCCATATCCGGCACCACCCTGAAACGTGCCAAGGAAGAAATACTGCGTACCGGCGCAATCGAGGTTTTCACCGTGACTCTGTCCGTCCATAAAGATAGTTGGAAACCCGACCTGTACGCCATCGAAACCGACGCCCTAATCATTCAACCCTGGGACAAATGGATACTGCAAAACGGCAATTTTATCCTACATCCGGAGTATGACAAACCGGACAAGAAATAAACCGTCAATATAGATTACACTATAAATAACAAGATATTAAGTCATGCTTCAAATAATAATCGGTAGTTTCCTCTTAAGCATCCTGCATGCCATGATCCCCAACCACTGGATCCCCCTGATCGCCATTGGGAAATCCGAAAAGTGGACACGAAGACAACTACTTTGCGTTACTGCTATGGCGGGAAGTGCCCACACACTCGGTACCATCACGATCGGAATCGTTGTCGGGCTGGTCGGGTACAACCTGTCTGAATCCTACCAATTCATCACTCAAATCGCCACCCCGGTTGTATTCGTAGCATTGGGAATTGTTTTTGTAATCCTTGATCTCAAAAGCACCCACACTCACAAGCACGTGGAAGTTGACAAGATATCCAAACGACCTAAACTGGCAATCATCCTCTCCTTATGTTTAGCGATGTTCTTTTCCCCATGCATCGAAATTGTAGTATATTACTTACCTGCCGGATCACAAGGAGTACCGGGCATCATCATCGTATCTTTGATTTATCTGGTCGTCACCGTGTCGGGCATGGTCTTACTGGTTGATCTGGGACGTAAAGGAATCGAAAAAATCAAGTGGCACTTCCTGGATCACCACGAAAAACTGATTACCGGATTCGTGTTAATCGCCTTTGGCATCATCGCTTATTTCGTCGATTTATAATATGCTTGTGCCTCAAGCTGCACTCACTTGACTACATGATCAATATTACTTGACTGCGCTTTAACATGCCCCGTTGGTTACTCGGTACAATTCTCGGACTCATCACCGCCGGTTTGGATTACCCATCCGCTGCCAGAGCGGATTTATCTAATTCCGAAATCCTGGTTCTGTCAGCAGGTCGAATCCTGATCGGACTGATTATTGGCTCCTCCATGTATATCCGGATACCGAAAAACTACCGGTGGATCCGCGGAATCATCATTTCCCTGGTATTGTCAATTCTCCTTTCCATCATCATTCCCCACTACTGGCAATCCATCCTGGGTTTCGGTATCGCCTATGGCGCCATTATCGGATACCTAATCGATCGCATTTTACCCTTTAACCCTCACATCCAACCTGAAGATTTCGAGAATTGATGATTGCAGGCTGGGATTAGAGCATGATGTGTTACCCCTTGGATTTCCGTGCAACCAAGCAAAGTTTTCCTTGACATTTACGTGTAAATATTGTAAATTTTCTAAATTGGATATCTCCTGCCGAACACGGCTTTCTAAACACTGTAATTTTCTTGACGTACCGGGCGTTTCCCCGGATTTCGGAGATGTAACGCTTGCCATCAGTTGTCATCGTTATTCCCCACTATAACGGAAAGGAAATCCTTCGCCGTTGTTTGGAGAGCCTTAAGCAGGATGGATATCATAACAAACGCGTGCTCTTGGTGGATAATGCCTCCACCGATGATAGCGTGGAGACAGCACGCCAAACCTATCCCGATCTGGAAGTATTATCCCTGCACCGTAACCTGGGATTTTCCGGAGGTGTCAACGCCGGAATCCGCAGTGTCGATGCCGATATCGTCGTACTGCTGAACAACGACACCATCGTCTCTCCCGGCTGGCTGGAACCATTGATCGAAGTCTTGGAATCGGATGACAATGTTGCTGCCGTCCAGCCCCGGTTACGCTCGTTCTACGACAGGGAATTATTCGACTACGCCGGTGGAGCCGGCGGTGAAATAGATCGTTGGGGATACCCGTTTTGCTGGGGACGCATCTTTACTATCCGGGAGCCGGACACCGGTCAATACGACCAGCCCCGGTCTATCTTCTGGGCAAGCGGGTCTGCATCAGCCTGGCGGCGATCCGCCGTCATGGAAGCCGGCTTATTGGACGAAGACTTCTTTGCCCACATGGAGGAAATCGACCTCTGCTGGCGGCTGCATCTGATAGGCTACGACGTCCGCTATCAACCCGGACCGGCGGTATTCCATTGTTCCGGAGGGACATTAGGGGAAGAATCGTTCCGTAAAAAATTCCTGAACCACCGTAATTCTTGGATCGTATTGATCAAAAACTATCGATGGAGTAACGCACTAAAAACCGTCCCCCTGCGACTGTTGCTTGACCTAATCACCTTGCCCTATGCGCTATTGTTCTGGGGTGATATCAAACGAGCATTGGCGGTGTTAGGGTCCTGGTGGAACGTGTTTTGGGGGCTGCCTCGATGGCTGAGATCTCGACGGAAAGTACAAAAACTGCGCCGAGTACCAGATAGTATAATCCTGGAAAAAATCTACCCGCACTGCATCGCCTGGCAATTCTTCTTTCGAAAGATCCAATCAGCGGAAAAGCTTCCCTGGTAATCGTGAATCTGAACCGAATTTTTTTGAACATCCCGATCGACCGACTAACTGCCAAAGTAGCTGAGAATATACATGAATCCTGTCCGAACCGTTAACCGCATTATCGCTTTAGCTGTATTCCTGATTTCCTTCGTGATCTATATCTTCACCATGGCGCAGACCACGTCCTTCTGGGACTGTGGCGAATTTATCGCCTGTTCATATACCCTGTCGGTACCCCATCCGCCCGGAGCGCCCTTCTATCTGTTGGTTGGTCGTGTATTCTCCATGTTTCCCCTGTTCAGCGACATTGGTTTCCGGGTTAATCTGATCTCATCCCTTACCAGTGCCCTGACCATCATGATGCTCTACCTGGTGATTGTCCGACTGGTCAGGCAGTGGCGCGGCGAAGAAAAAACTCCGGTTGACAAATGGATTGCCTATGTAGGCGGCATCGTCGGTGCGTTCGCTTTAGCCTTCAGTCACAGTGTTTGGTTCAATGCAGTGGAAGCCGAGGTGTACAGCGTGAGCCTGTTCTTCACCGCAGCGGTAGTGTGGCTAATCCTTCGGTGGCTGGAAAAAGCGGACCAACCCGGCAATGAGCGATTCCTGCTTATTATTGCTTACATATATGGATTAGCCATCGGCGTACACCTCCTAAACCTTCTGACTATCCCTTTCGTCGGATTGATTTTCTTCTACCGGAAGTTCAACTTCCCCGCCATGACCGCTCACATCGGCTTACAATTCACCGCCGCCATCGTATTATTCCTGACAATAATGGCATGGGGTTCACATTTGATATGGATCCTATTCGTGCTTATTTTTATAGCTATTGTCATCTGGGAACTTGTCCTGATCCAGCGCCACGGCTTCCAATCCTTCATGCGTTGTGCAGCCTTCTGGATTATCTCCATAGCAATGATTGTAATCATCAATCCCGGTCTGATCCAAGGTATCCCTACCCTCGCAGACAAAGTGGGACCCGCAGCGCCCATTATCCTGATCTTGATATTAATCGCCATCGCCTGGTGGGCAATCCAGAAAAAGCAACACATCGCATCCCTGATCGTAGCTTCAATCCTGCTGATTGTCATGGGCTACGGCACTTACAGCATGATCTATATCCGGTCGGGACTTGATCCACCCATAGATGAAAATAATCCTGATACGCTGCCGCAAATGTTGAAATATCTTAAACGCGAGCAGTACGGTGAACGGTCGATTATGACCCGCCAGTGGAACAACAATCCCGACTACAGAAGTCAATGGGACTTTTTCTGGCGCTACCAAGTCGATCACATGTATAATCGGTACTTCCTATGGCAGTTCGTGGGCATGGACGGTGAATATCAGGACGCCCCACACGACTTTAGCAAATTCTACGCCATCCCATTTATCATAGGATTACTGGGATTGGGCTATCATTTCCAAAAGGACGATAAGCGCGCTTTAGCCCTGATGACTCTGTTCTTCATGGCGGGGTATGCCCTCATATTTTACATGAATGAACCCGATCCCGAACCCCGAGAGCGGGACTACACCCACGTGGGGTCCTTTTTTGCCTTCGCGGTCTGGATCGGGATCGGTGCCGCCGCTATCCTGGAAATGATAGCCAATAAACTACGCCAGAAAGGAGGACTCCGTTCTCTCCTCATGGGTGTATCCACCATTCTTTTAGTGGGTTTTATCCCCCTGAATATGGTGGTTAAAAACTTCAACAGCCACAACCGGCACGGTAACTTCGTCGCCTGGGACTATTCCCACAACATCCTGGAAACCTGCGAACCCGACGCAATAATTTTCACCAACGGAGACAACGACACCTTCCCGGTGTGGTATCTCCAGGAAGTCGAAGGAATCCGCAAAGACATCCGGGTCGTGAATCTTTCGCTGTTAAACACTGGCTGGTACATCAAGCAGTTGAAACATCGCGAACCCAAAGTCCCCATCAGCTTATCCGACGATTACATTGACATGTACCTGGACCGCCACGATGTAAACGCCCTCATGAAGCGTTTCTGGCCCAAGGACCGATGGAACGTAAAGCTGGACAGTCCTGATGGACCCGTCAGTTGGGAGTGCCCCGCGACCATGTATATCCCCATGCGTGGCGCCAAACCCGGTGAAAACAACTTCCTGCGCGTCCAGGATATCATGATTCTGGACATCATACGCACCAACAACTGGAAACGACCCATCTACTTCGCAGTCACCGTCTCCAGCAGCAATATGATGGGGCTTCGCGACTACTTGCAAATGGAAGGCTTGGCTCTGAAGCTGACTACCGGAAAAGGGCAGCTTGTCGAACCGGATATTCTATGGAAAAACCTCACCCAATCATACGACGGACATTATCGTAACCTGGATAACCCTGACATCCATTACAACAATAACATCAAAAAACTGTTACAGAACTTCCGTTCCGCCTACTTGCAGTTGGCGTATCACCACTCTGGTAGTATGGGATCAGGATCCATTCCCCCAGTCCCTTACGAGAGCCTGGAAGAAAAAATCGCCCATTTCGATGAACTGACATCGGGACAAAAGGTGGAAGTTATCTTGGATAAAATGGAATCGGTTCTCCCGGTGGACGTCATCCCCATTACCAACACTGAGTTGCAAATACAAATCGGGCTGTTGTACCACCAGATCGGTCGGCAAGATGAACTAAAGAAAAAATTGGATAACCTCAAAGACAGGAAAAAACTAACACTAATGGACCGCCTGCGTATCGGGTCCGTATACCTGCAGTACCTGAGAGACAAACAGGGAGCGGTTGACCAATTCACCAAAATAACTAATGACCGTCCCATTACGGATTCCTACGTTAAAATCGGTACCGTATATCTGCAATATGGATACAATGACGAAGCAGAGGAAACCTTCCAGCAAGCTTTAGCCTTGGATGCTGGAGAAGGTCAAGCTGTAGGCGGATTATTAAGGGTATACGACAACACCAAAGAATATCAAAAATCCGTTGACCTCTTGGAAACTTGGATAAGATCCAATCCCAACGACCCATCTGCCCAAAGAGAACTTAACAACTATCGCCTAAAATTAGCCGAACAAGATACATCCAATTAACCATTGAAATCTGGAGGAAAAGCCATGCGTAACTTAGCCGTGATTACTTTGACCCTGTGTATGGCGGCATTGTTGATCCAGTCGCCTGCCTTGGCGGCTGACAAAATTTACCACCAGCGCGGATTGGAATTCCGTGCAGGCTTCAGCCATCAATTCATGAACGATCCCAACGACTTCGTGGACGCCTACGAATATCTGGCAGGATACGATGTGACTACCACCATCGGTTCCCCCATGCTTGGTCTGAGTTTATTGTACAAGACCTTTCCAAATTTCGGTTGGAACCTTGGATACAACTACATCATGACTTCCACCTACAAAGTGGAAAGTGCTGCCGAAACTGTGGAACTCAAAATGCGCGGTCATGAATTGTTCGTGATGGGCTGTTATTTCAAACCAATCATGACTGACTGGGAATTAATGCTTGGTTTGGGTGTAAACGGATTCTTCGGCTGGATGGATCAGGAAAATTCCGAAGGAGCCGGTTTTGTTGATGCCAGTGGACGATCCCTGGGATTCTTGGTCAATGCCGGTTTGGAGCTTCCACTGAAAGAAATGCTGGGATTGAGTTTCGGTCTCGGCTACCGAAACGCCTTGGTGGATGAAATCGCTTATCGGGATGCCAGCGACCAAGAACACACCGTGTTCTTCGAAAACCGCCCCATGGAACTGAATTTTTCTGGCTTATATGGGCAAATCGGGTTGCGTGTCTACTTCGATCCTGCAACCGATTGGAAAAAATACGACAAGTAATCCACTGTCGAAGGATTTAATTGGGAGAAAGTGAGGCTTTCTCTGCCCGGTTGATGATCGCCTCGCTTCTCCATCATAAAATTTTTATTGACATGAAGCCTTACACCCGACGAGTATGTGCAGTTATGACCGGACTCTTGCTGCTTACTGCCGGGTGTTCTGTATTTCATGACCGACCCATCGGGGGCAGAAATCAGATTGTCATTCTGGCGGATATGTCTGTATGGAATGCCGTCTCTCCACCCCTGAAACGACTCTTTGAAAAAGAAATCATAACTCCCCAACCGGAGAGTACCTACTATCTGGAACAGGCAGATTTGGGCACACTCGCTGACATCTCCCGGCGCCCATATATCATCGTGATTGCCCCGCTTCATTCTCCGGAGCCGGTATCCGTGTTCCTGTCCAACTCCCTGTCTCCTCAAGCCTCCGACGGAGTTGAACGAGGGGAATATTACGTATTCGCTAAACCCGACCTATGGGCTCGCGATCAGCAGGTGCTCTTCCTAACCGCCACTGATTTGAATACTCTGCTCGAGCGCATCACACAGCATTCTGATGAGCTGTATGCACTGATTAATGACCACCGAAACCGCGTGGAGAAATCGGAAATCTATGCCCGGCTGGAACAAAAGAATCTCGAGCGTCGTTTCTATGATAAATATGGATGGCGGCTGCGGGTGCAGCACGACTTTGTTGTCATCACCGATGATCCCGACCGCAACTTGGTGCAACTGAAACGCAATTACCCTGACCGGTGGTTGACCGTATTCTGGATTGAAGGCGAAGACGCCTATCGCAGCCTCGAAGCCTGCGCCACAGTGCGCGATTCCTTGGGGAAACTATTCAAAGATCCGGTATTCAACTATCCCGAATACCTGAAATACAATAACCGGGAGTTTCTGGGACGTTCCGGTGGCATCTTAACTGGGTTATGGGCTACCGAAGCCGATATCGGCGGAGGACCGTTCTTCACTTACGTGGTGCACGACTCAGCATCGAATCGGACATTTTTCCTTGATGGTGCCGTGTTCGCGCCCCATGACCTCAAAGAGCCGTTCCTTAGACATTTGAAAATAATGGCTGAAACTTTCATACCGGGAAAAGTGGAATGATACCTGTTGCTGTATTGATGGGTTCCGCATCTGATGAAGCGGTCATGTCCAAGTGTACCGACATGTTGGACTATTTCGGGGTGCCCTTCGAAATCCAAATCCTGTCCGCCCATCGAAATCCAGTCGCCTTGGATAATTATATCCAACAAGCGGAATCAAAAGGCGTCCGGATATTCATAACCGCTGCCGGTATGGCTGCCCATTTAGCCGGTGCCGTCGCATCCCGCACCCAATTACCGGTCATCGGCGTTCCATTAGCAGCCGGCGACTTACAGGGTATGGATGCCCTGCTGTCAACCGTACAAATGCCTTCCGGCATTCCTGTCGCTACGGTTGCCATCGGCTCAGCCGGTGCTAAAAATGCGGCAATCTTAGCGGTCAGGATTTTAGCTCTACATGACGATAAACTGAAAAATAAGTTATCGGATTTCATGGACAACGGGTGTCGTATCAAAACCCAATAACTGTGGTGTGAGCTGATGAATACTCTGGTGGTAATTCCCACATATAACGAATGCGAAAACATCGAAAATGTGATCGGTCAGGTATTGGATCTTGGATTGGATATCCATATTCTGGTCGTGGACGATGGCTCTCCCGACGGCACCGGTGACATCGTAGAAACCCTGCAAAAAAACGATTCCCGCATCCATCTAATCCGCCGACCAGGGAAAATGGGTATGGGAACCGCCTACGTCCGGGGCTTCAAATTCGCCATCGAACACAATTTCGAACTGGTCTTCGAAATGGATGCTGATCTATCTCACAACCCCAATGATATCCCCCGGTTCCTGGAAGTCATCGGAGACTACGATCTCGTGATAGGCTCACGATATATTAATGGCGTTTCGGTGGTAAATTGGCCCCTGTCCCGGTTGATGTTGAGCTACTTCGCATCCCTATACACCCGTATCATCACCGGCATCCCCGTCAAAGACCCCACCGGCGGATTTAAATGCTTCCGCATCGAAGTCCTAAAAGCTATTGACCTCGACCAAATCCGATCCGGTGGATATTCCTTCCAAATCGAAATGAATTACAAAGCATGGAAAAAAGGATTCCGAATCAAAGAAATCCCTATCGTTTTCACCGAGAGAACCGGCGGTAGTTCGAAAATGTCCAAAAAAATCGTCCGAGAAGCAATTTTCATGGTTTGGAAGCTTCCCATTAAGAACCTCTTTGGCAAATTACAGTAGCCCCTCATGGATGTCAGCGTCATCATCGTGAACTACAACGTGAAGTATTTCCTGGAACAGGCGCTGCACTCCATCCAAAAAGCATCCGGAAACTTACAAGTCGAAACCATCGTGGTGGACAATAACTCCACCGACGACTCCGTGAACCTCATCCGCCAACGGTTCCCTGAAGTACAAATAATCGCTAATTCCGAGAATGCGGGATACGCCGTTGCCAACAACCAGGGAATGGCAGTCTCTAAAGGGCGGTACCTCCTAATCTTAAACCCCGACACCATCCTCCCGGAAGACACCTTGGATGTCCTGACCCGCTTCCTGGATGAACACCCCGATGCCGGTGCCGTTGGACCCAAATTGATATTCCCCATTGGTACTTTCGACTATACTGCTCGCCGCAGTTTCCCCACACCCTGGGTGTCATTTTGCAAGTTATCAGGGTTATCCAAACTCTTCCCTAATAGCCCCCGTTTCGCCCAGTACAACCTAACTTATGTCGACCCCAATACCCCCATGGAAGTGGATTCCCTCTGCGGCGCCTGCATGATGATCAGGCGGGAAATCTATGAAAGCATCGGTGGCTTTGATGAAGACTATTTCATGTACGGCGAAGATATTGACTGGTGTTACCGCATCAAAAAAGCCGGCTGGAAAATACACTACTACCCTAAGACCCAAATTATTCATTATAAAGGCGAAAGCACTAAACGATCCCCCATCAAAAGAAACAAACATTTCTATGGGGCAATGCACCTGTTCGTGCGCAAACATTTCCAATACCGTTTGAGCTGGCTATTTCACCCTATCCTGGATGTAGCCATCGCATTCCGTGGATTGATCTCCGGTATCGGAAAACTAATCGACACCCTCGCTTATCCCGCAGTGGATTTCACTCTTATCATGTCTGCAATGATACTCGCACGTTACCTACGATTCAAAACCTGGCACCTGTTTGGCGGGTCATTAACCATCACACTCATCTACGGCGCCATCTGGCTCGGAACCTTTGCCTTGATGGGAATCTACAGGCGCCACAGACATGACCTCAATCGGGTGATAGCAGCTACCTTACTTGGCTTCGTTCTAAACTCTACCTTCACATTTTTCGTCAACCAATTCGCATATTCCCGGCTTGTAGTTCTAATATCCTCATTTATGCTGACCACAATCCTGCCTGGATGGCGCTGGGCACTTTTCCAAGCAAGCCATACCCTCTGGGGGAAAGCGTTACGGCAGCGATTAACACTCATCGTAGGTGTCGGGAAACTCGGTCGGGACGTGGTAGAAAGAATACGCGCCATGCCCGATACACCCTACGATGTAGTCGGGATGGTGTCTTATGGTGACGAAAATTGGGACCCAAAAATCTCCGAACCACCGGTGTTGGGACACGTTCGTGATCTGGATTTAATCCTCGCCGAAACCCAGACCGAAGAAGTCATATTCTCTACCGAATCCATCCCTTACGAGGAGATATTCAAAACCATTGCATCCCTGTCCCATCGCAGGGTGAATTTCAAAGTAGTACACGGCGACCTGATACGGTCATCCAACGGGTATATCCCCTTGTTGGACGTGGAATACCGCCGGAAACGTGGCTTCAAACAAACTGTCAATCGTGCTGTAAAATTAATATTCTCTTGATCCTATGGAAGGTCCTATCTTAGAATTCGAACGTCCCGTTGTGGAACTGGAACGGCAAATCGAGGAAATGAAAAACCTGTCCTCATCAGGTTCGGTAGACCTTTCCGAGGAAATCACCCGGTTGGAACGGAAAGCGGAAAAACTGAGATCCGAAGTATATTCCAACCTGAACCGTTGGCAGAAAGTACAACTTGCCCGTCACCCCAAACGCCCCTACACCAGTGATTACATCGAACGCATCCTGCCCGATTTCATGGAATTACACGGTGACCGGATGTTCCGTGATGACCCATCCATCATCGCAGGTATCGGGCGTATCGAAGACCATCCCCTGGTGTTAATAGGTCATCAAAAAGGTCGCGGAACCAAAGAAAACCTCTACAGAAACTTCGGTATGCCCCATCCTGAAGGATATCGCAAAGCCTTACGAATAATGAAAATGGGTGCTAAATTCAATCTACCAATTGTCACATTGATAGACACTCCAGGCGCTTACCCCGGCTTAGGAGCCGAAGAACGCGGACAATCGGAAGCCATCGCTCGTAACCTGTTCGAAATGGCGTCCCTGCCCGTCCCCATCCTGACCATTGTAATCGGCGAAGGCGGGAGCGGTGGTGCCTTAGCCTTAAGTGTTGCCGACCAACTTCTGATGTTGGAATATTCCATCTATTCCGTAATATCCCCGGAAGGATGTGCTTCAATTCTGTACCGTGATGCTGCGCAAGCTCCCAAAGCCGCTGAAGCCCTGAAACTTACTTCCCAGGATCTCTTGAAACTGAAAGTCATCGACGGGATAATACCCGAACCATTAGGAGGTGCCCACCGCGATGTCGATGCAATGGCGGAAACCTTGAAACAGGAAATCCTGAAACACCTCGACCACCTCGTCGGTATCCCCATCGATGAACTTCAAACCCATCGGGTGGATAAATATCAAAAAATGGGCGTATGGAAAGAATAAAACCACCACTAAGTCCAACTTAAAAAATGCCAGCACCCGGCTGTAAACTCGAATCCCGCCGGGATTTTCTTTGTAAGTCGGGTTCCGCATGACGTTCACCATTTGATGGACGGAATAAGAAACCCGACAAATGTTGTTTAACCTTACTCATGATCAAACACACCCACGAATTCCGCATCCGGTACAGCGAGACCGACCAAATGGGTCGTGCATACTACGCCAATTATTTGATTTTCTTTGAAGTAGCACGATCCAACTTGATGCGTCACTATGGAAAATCCTATGCCGAATTTGAAAAGGAAGGTTATTTCCTACCCGTATTGGAAGCCAAATGTCGGTATTACCATCCTGTCGGATACGATGACCTCATCCGTATCGAAACTTGTCTGTCCCTTCCCAGACCAACCATCCTACATTTCGACTACCTACTAACCGATGTGAAACGAGCCCGAATCATCGCCGAAGGCTCCACCGAACACTGCTTTATGACACGTGAAGGAAAACCTCGCCGCATGCCACCTGAACTGTATCGTCTAATCAAAGATAACCCCGATAAAGCCAATGGCTGATAACACCGGCAAAATATTGGTAACCGGTGCCACCGGCTTGGTCGCCAGCCATCTGGTGGAGCGGTTGTTGGCAAAACAGTACTCCGTACGCTGCCTATTACGCTACCCCGATAGACGGCGGTGGCTTGGAGATCAGCCGGTGGAGGTAGTCAAAGGCGACATTACCGACCCCGTCACCTTGCCACCAGCGGTGGAAGGCATCGATGCCCTGGTACATTGCGCCGCACTAACCACTGCCCCAACTCCAAAAGATTATTACCGCTTCAATACCGAAGGCACAAAAAACCTGCTGGAAGCCTGTCTGAAATCTTCGACACCGCCGAGGTTCGTATTCTGTTCCTCCCAGGCTGCTGCAGGACCATCCCCACCCGGTCGTCCCAGAACTGCCCAGGAAGCCCCGCAACCCATCACCGACTACGGAAAATCGAAGTTGCAAGCCGAACAGTTACTCCTAAATGCTGGAGATACCATTGAAACAGTAATCATCAGACCTCCCGCTGTGTTCGGTCCCCGTGACAAAGACATCTTCTTATATTTCAAAGCCATGGCAAAATGGAAAATCCAGCCATTCTTCGGTAGCCGACATCACGTCATTTCCGTAGTATATGTAGAGGATCTGGTCGAAGCCCTGGCTTTAGTGGTATCGGCTCCCAGAGATCGACTGCCCAAAGAACCCTTATTCGTAGCCGATCCCAACCCATACACCTGGACGGAAATCGCGTCTGAAATTGCCGATTCCTTAAATACTAAATCCGTTCCCGTGACCATACCCAAAGCCATCATACTATTAACAGCAGCCATTAACGAGCTACTATCAGGCAAAAACACCGCATTCAACCGCCAAAAAGCCAAAGAAATGCTTGCCCCGTCCTGGTGGTGTGATCCCACACCTGCCATGGAAATTTTGGGCTGGAAAACTATCACACCTCTGCCGGAAGCCATCCGTAAAACCACCCAATGGTACCGGCAGCAAGGATGGATTAAGTCGTAACATTTCCCCATAAATACCTTGACATTAAAAAAAAACACCCTATATTACAGAGAAACACTTTAACCGGAGGATCTGTTGAGTTGGCGTAAGATCATCTATGGAGTCGGAATCGTCATTATTCTGAGCCTGAGCAATGCGGTAGCGCTGGATAAGATGTCCATCGCCGTCATGGACTTGGAGCCCCAGGGCGTGGATTCGTCCATCGCGCGCACTCTGTCGGAAATCATGCGTACCGAACTGCTCAATACTGGTCGCTTCGAAGTGCTGGAGCGAGCGCAAATGGACCGCATCATCGCTGAAATGAAACTCCAGCAAACCGGTTTGACCGACACCGAAAATGCTGCCCAACTGGGTAAATTGCTTAACGTCGAAAAATTAATCATTGGCAGCATCGGGCGTATGGGAAACACTTATCAATTGAATGTGCGGTTAGTGGACGTACTAAAAGCCGTAACCGAACTTGCCGAACGAACCGAATGCCCTGCCGAAGAGGAAAAGCTGCCTACCACCATCACTGATTTAATTAATCGAATCGCCCTAAAAATCCCCATTCGTGGTACTATCGTACAGGTGGACGGCGAAAAAATCATCACCAACATCGGCGGTACACACGGTATCCACAGCGGTTTAACGCTACGTGTAGTGCGAAAAGGCGAAGCGATTACTGACCTGGATGGAAATGTGCTGGGTACTACTGAAACCAGCATTGGTGTCATCCTGATTGAAGAGGTACATCCCTTATGGTCAAGGGCTATCGTATATGGTGATGTGGTGGGAGACATGGCTCCCGGTGATTGGGTGTTGCTGGACCTGTCGGATGCCCAGACCATCGAAACGCCACCAAAACCAAAATCGGAAAAAGCCGAAAAACCCGATACTAAAAAAGATATAGACGAAGGCGAAGAGACCGATTTCGAACCACCCCCCGCCTTCTAAACATAGAAATACCCTGGAGGAAACATGACCAAGCGAATCGTACTACTTACCATCTTATCCCTGGTGTTAACCGCCTCATTCTGCGTCGCACAGAGTAATGTACATTATTCCATCGGATTCCGTTACCAGTTATCATCCTGGCAGCTTAAGGACATCTATTACTATGAATCCGAAGAAGCCTATGATAATCAGGATAGTACTGAATTGGATTCAGATATGGGGCACATGTACGGTCCTGTTGTGTCTTTGAGTGTAGACAAATTCGCCTTTTCCGTGAACTACATGATGGGGTCGTGGGAATTTGAAAAACAATACGTTGATTGGGGTTTCGATGATGACTACGTCACTGTCAAACCCAAACGATCCGAGCTGATTTTAACCGCGTCATATAAAGTCCTGCCCCGCCTGATGGTATTCCTGGGCTTTAAGAGCCTCATCCTGAAAGAAGAGTATGAATATGCTGGCTATTCCGAATTCAACGATGAAACCGAACTCAAAGGGACTGGATACGGCGGTGGTTTGTCAGGCTCTGTGCCCCTGACTCCAACCTTGCAGGGTTACGGCACGCTGGGTTACATGAGCATTGGTGGTGATTTCAAAGAATATGAGGACGTTACGGGTGACCCTTGGGGCAATCTAATCTTTGAAGGCGGCATACGCCTATTTCTCGAAAATACTCCTATCTTCGGAGCCTTGGGGTACCGTTACGAATCCTTCACTGGATCCAACGTCATGAATGATGCTGTATTACATGGTCCCATTCTAACCGTAGCCTTTTACAAATAGTTAACATTAACCTTAACTATCGTTGGCAAGTTTTAAGAGCAGTCATCGTCTTTAAAGACCGATACCGTAGTAAGAATACCAATGAAATAAATAGCATATGGAAAACTGGACCACAGTCCAGTTTTCCTATTTTTACTGACTATACAACATCCTAATGGATACCTTAAAAACATACCTCCGCGACATCAAACAACTGGATAACCTGCAAAATCAGTGGGCACACCACCAGCGTATCCCCGCCTCCCCGGTACAACATGGTTCCTTCCCGGATCTAAATCCCCGAATCCTGGAAGCCCTGGAAACCATCGGCATCACCGAACTCTATTCCCATCAAGCAGAAGCGATCGCCCACATCCGAGACAGCAAAAACGTGGTGGTGGTTACCCCCACCGCCAGCGGCAAAACCGAAATCTTCAACATCCCTATCCTTGATACTCTGCTCGCTAACCCGGAGGCGAAAGCCCTCTACTTGTTTCCCTTAAAAGCTTTGGAACAAGACCAACTACAGCGTTTCGAAACTCTATCTCAAGCCATTCCCGGTGAACAGGACGTCACCGCCGCCATCTACGACGGCGACACCTCCTCAAATAAACGGGCAAAAATCCGCCAGAACTTCCCCAACATCATCTTTACCAATCCCGACATGCTGCACCTGGGCATCATGGCGTTCCGTAGCGCCTGGGAAGGCTTTTTCGAAAACCTGAAATTCATTGTGGTGGACGAACTGCACACCTACCGGGGTATTTTCGGATGCCACCTCGTGCAGCTATTCCGCCGCTTGAACCGCATCTGCCGCTACTACGGACAGTCACCCCAGTACATCTGCCTGTCCGCCACTATCAATAATCCGGTGGAACTCGCTCAGGGCTTGACCGGCAAGCCCTTCGAGCTAGTCGATAAAAGCGGCGCACCCCAGCCCGAACGCCATTTCCTGTTCCTAAATCCAGACCTGAGCCCCAACACTGTCACTGCTCGGCTTTTTACCCTTGCCCTGGAACGCGGTTTGCGATCCATTGTATTCACTAAAGCCCGCGTAGTCACTGAATTGATACACCGTTACGTCCTGGAGCAAAAACCCGAACTGGCACCCCTTGTCAGCAGCTACCGTGCCGGATTCCTGCCCGAGGAACGCCGGGAAATTGAAACGAAATTACAAACCGGAGAAATCTTGGGCGTCATCTCCACTTCCGCCTTGGAAACCGGCATCGACATCGGCGGACTGGACATCTGCTTCCTGGTAGGCTATCCCGGAACCATCACCACCACCTGGCAGCGAAGCGGACGCGTCGGGCGCAAAGACCGCCCCGCCGCCATGATCCTCATCGCCCAGCAAAACGCCTTGGACCAGTACTTCATGCGCTACCCCCACGACTTCTTCGGACGCTCCTACGAATCCGCCATCGTCAACCGCAACAATGAAGAGATCCTAAAAGCCCACCTGGTATCCGCTGCCGCCGAAATTCCCTTAATGGAAGGCGACGATCAGTTCGACATTGTCGAACATAAAAAAATTATTGATGAATTGGTCGCCGAAGGTCGCCTATTACAAATAGCAACCGGTGAACAATACTTCCCATCCCGTAAAAACCCCAGCCGTCTCGTCAGCATCCGTTCCATCGGCGAAACCTACGCTATCTTCGAGCAGGGCACCGATTTTCGCATCGGCGAAATTGGCGGCGGATTGGTGTTCCGTGAAACCCACGAAGGCGCCATCTACCTGCACCGTGCCCGTCAATATCAGGTTGTGACCCTCGATCAGGAGAAACACAACGTCTGGGTCTGCCAGGTCAATGTCCCCTATTCTACCAGCCCTCACACCAGTAAAAACACCGAAATCATTGATAATCTGGAAACCAACAACGATGGATTGATCACCTCCCATCGCGGTATTCTGAAAGACACCGAC
>CBDVBD010000015.1:0-34146 GCA_965372135.1 uncultured bacterium
TGTAGGACCCATTTCCCGCAGATGGTCAGGACGGGCGTTGGTTATCACCCCAATGTTCGAACGCACAAACTGACGTTCACTCACCCATTGATACAACGGCAACACTGCCATACACTCGATGACAACTGCCTGGGGATTTCGACGTCTAATATATCGAAAGACTTTAACCTGCTCAATAATATTGGCACCGTGAGGACGGATAATTGGCACCTCAAGCCCTTGATCATCGATGATCCGAGGGGTGGTTCCTGTGGTCTTGGCAAAAGTACGAATCCCCCCCGCCCGCAATCCAGCCGCTATCAGCCGGGTCACCGAGGATTTACCCCGTGTCCCGTTGACATGTATCCGAATCGGGATCGCATCCACATTCCGCTGATGGCGCTTAAATTCCCAAACACCATAAAGGAATATGGACAAAATCATCAATAACAATATGATAAGCAGTAACATGCCGCTACAAGTCGTAAATTTAACTCAAACATATAATATACAAAAAAACCGGATAAGATTCAACATCTTTCCCTGGTTAGTTATTTTAACTGGAAAATCCGGCAACCACTGATAATGCAGAAATTGCATAGAATCCTGTTCCGTGCACAGCACAACTATCACTAAAAAACACTGTACGGAATTGTAAAACCTAAAGTTCCACAGCTTTGACAGTTCCAACATACTACTCCGGTTTAGAATAGTGCAAAATCTCTGCCACCAACTGATCCACTATCTGCGATTCAGAAATTTTCCGCACAATCTCCCCACGCCGAAACAACAATCCCGATCCCTTCCCGCCTGCAATCCCCAAGTCCGCTTCACGAGCTTCGCCGGGACCGTTCACCGCACATCCCATCACCGCAACCGTCATCGGCGTCAGCACCTCACTGGTCTTCTCCATCGCCGCATGTACAATTTTCTCTACATCCATATCGGTACGCGCACAGGTCGGACACGAAATCCACCGGATACCGCGACGCCTGAGTCCCAACGTGTCCAGGATCTCGTAGGCAGCTGTAACCTCCTGAAGCTTATCCCCGGTCAATGAAATCCGGATGGTATCCCCAATCCCGTCCGCCAGCAGCAAACCCACACCCACCGCAGATCTTGCCGTACCCCGGATTCCCGGTCCCGCTTCAGTGACTCCCAAATGCTGAGGGTAATCCACTTGCTCGGCTAACTGACTGCAAGCCTCCACCATCAACGGCACATCCGATGATTTGATGGACAGCACCACATCATCGAACCCTAATTCGTCGAACAATTCGATATGCCGTAATGCCGCTTGCACCAATGCCTCCGGACATAATCCATACTGTTGATACAAATCCTTCGGCAACGAACCCCCATTGACACCAATCCGAATCGGAACCCCCTGATCCTGACACGCCTTGACTACCTCCCGAACCCGATCCTTCCCGCCGATATTGCCTGGATTGATACGTAGCTTATCGGCATATTTCGCCACCGCCACCGCCAGTCGGTAGTCAAAATGAATATCCGCAACCAACGGCACCGGACTATGCGCTTGAATTTCCTGAAATGCCGCCACCGAATCCGTGTCCGGCACCGACACCCGCATCAAATCACAACCGGCTCGTGCCAATCGCTCAATCTGTGCCAATGTAGCAGCCACATCAGTGGTCGGTGTATTGGTCATCGATTGTACCGAAATCGGAGCCGATCCGCCGATCAACACATCACCCACCCTAACCTGTCGTGTCGTGCGCCTTTGTATCTTATTCCGATATGTTGCCATCATAAGATTCGAGATAATAAATCACTCGATTCCGCCTGTGCCGCTATCTTCCGGGACTTCAATCTCTGGTTCCAGACCCAGAATTTTCTCAATCACACCTTCCGGTCCCAAAGTCAACGTTACCACCTGATTCTGCAAACCCAGCACTCCTAAATCATTGTCATTATGGCTTATCCGTGCCCCACCGGAATTCCCTATCTTCATCCACAATAACTGATTAACGTCCCAGGTTTTGGACTGCCCGGCTTGAAATAAATAATCCCGCTTCAACGTATCATCCAGCACAATTTCCACATAACAGGGATCCGAAAACATCGCACTGACCGTAAACGGTTCCAATATAGCCGGTTCCGCTGAAACAACCGTAGTATCCGACACTGTCGGAGGTGTAACCATTGTATCCGCTGGCAGCGTAGTTGTCTGCTCCTCTAAAGGTGGAGCCGGTTCTTCTGCAGGCTTTGACCGAATGATTGACAGCACCCAAACCCCCACCACCACAATCCCCACCACCAACAACCCATACCACAACCCATGGGTTTTGACTTTAACCGCCGGGAAACGACTCCTAAGCAGCGACGGCGGTTCTTGGGGCAAATCGACTCTCGTCGGCTCGGTACCTTCCTCGTCCTCCTCTTCAGTGATGCCCTTTTCCAGCTCATCGTACTTCTTCAGCACCTTCAACACGTTCATCCCCACACACTGGGCATACGCTTTAAGGAATCCCTTGATGTATGGCTCCGGGAGAATGTCCCACCTGCCATCTTCTAAAGCTTCCAAGAACTTTGTAGCAATCTTGGTCTTCGCTGAAATCTCTTCCAGCGTGACTTTCTTGAACTGCCGAGCGGCTTTTAATTCATCACAAAAATGCTTCACAGGTCAACCTCCCGTAAAGACTTGATGGCTTGCCAAATGGTTCCCAAAGGCAATCCCACCACATTGAAATAACACCCGCGAATTTCTTGTACAAACCGAGCACCCAATCCTTGAATCCCGTATCCACCGGCTTTGTCGAACGGTTCGCCCGATTGAATATATCCTTTAATATCACTGTCGCTCAATTCGTAAAACCGCACTTCGGTCACCGCATGATCTATGATTTCGATTTGATTATTTAACAAAACAATGCAAAATCCGGTAATGACTTGATGCCAGCATCCGGATAATCTCTGAAGCATCTCCGTTGCCTGATCCTCGCCCACCGGTTTCCCCTTGGCAGCACCATCACAAACAACCAAGGTGTCAGCTCCCAGCACCAGTCGATCAGGAAATTCCTTAGCCACATGATGGCATTTCAATTGTGCACTTGCCCGAACATGCATCGCGAAATCATCACCATCTGGACCATCCTCCGGCAGTTGACTCGGAACCACCCGCACTCGAAACCCAACTTGTTCCAGTAATTGTTTCCGTCGCGGTGATGCCGACGCTAATACAATCTCTGGTGCTAGCAAATTGTGACACACTACTGATTATCCCAAAAGAATCGCCACCAATCCTATCGCCATCCCCGCCTTCAATCCAACACTCACCTGTCGGAGTGATCTTGGGTCCTCTGATATCCATAACTTCCACATCATCCCCACCAACAACCCATCCACCCCTAACAACGCCACCAGAAAATACACTACTCCATACGTCCCCGTCACAAACGGAATTATGGTAACGATTATCAACAACCCCAACGCCAAGCAAATCAATAATCGCGGAAAAGCCACCCCAAACCGCACCGCGATGGTATTAAACCCCATTAAAGCATCCCCCTCCCGATCTTCCAAGTCCTTAACCACCTCCCTGGCAAAATGAAATAACAATCCAAATAGCGCCGGATATTCCGTGCCCCGCACCGTCCCCAGAGCGATTCCCCCGAACGGAAACGTCAACCCTGCCATTAACGCCACCGACAGATTCCCCCAGACCGGTATGGATTTCAAATACAACGAATACCCCGCCAAAAGTATCACCACAAACAAAGCAACCCAAAACACCGCCGGAGAAACCATCCATGCAAGTATCAAACCTGCCAATCCACCAATGATCACAATTGCCCAAGCGCCAATTCTGGATACAGCACCAACCACTAACGGTCGATTGGGATGGTTGATCCGGTCCGATTCCACATCACATAAATCGTTAAATACATTCCCGGCTGCCATTATCAACGATGCTGCCAAAGCCGCTCCCAATACCGGCATCCATTCCCAAGCAGCCCATTTCGACGCAAGATAAGCGCCCAAACACACCGCCCCAAACGTCATAAACATATTGACCGGTCGTAGCACCACCAGCCATCCTACACCCCCGGGATCCTGAGATATATCATCAACAGAAACTTTTGTCATGGCGCTATATCCAACTTTCGATTCCGCCGTACCGCTTGGATGACTTCCTGAATATCACTGCGCGTCACCAACAGCGCATCAAGGGTTCTAATCCCGGATTCCCGCTTAAAAGCATAAAAGAACATTGATCCCGTAAATCCATGAGTGATACTGGATGCGATCGCCGCTCCCACTATCCCAAATTTGGGAATCAATATCAAATTAATCACCACATTTCCAACGAATGCAAAGATAGATATCCACATAGCATATTTCGGCAGCCCGCGTCCAATTAAATCCCCCGCCATCATTTTTGCTAATGTATAGATTATTCCACCCGGTAGCAGCAGCAACAACGCGGGATACGCCGGCAGAAACGCCTCCCCGAACATGATCTTTATTAGCAGCCAGCCCAAACTTGCTATTAATACCGCACATATCACTGAAATCGAAAAGCCGAATCGGCTGAGCTTTGGAGTCAGCTGATCTCCCGCTTGATTATCCCGCCAGGAGATATGAGGAATCAAAACCTGAGAAATCGCGGTAGGCAGATACCATAACACCATCAACATCCCAAAAGCAATAGAATAATATCCCACATCCTGAGCAGTGAGGTAATAAGCGATGATAAACATATCGATTCGCTGCTTTAAAAACGAAAACACATTGGCGACATGCGCCTGAAGAATGAATCTTGTGACCCGCTTGAACCAATGAAAACTTATGGCAATGCGCCAGCCCACCCGCCACCACGCAGAACCGGCTTGCAAAAATGCACAAATCGTTCTTGCCGAAAACCACACCAACACCGCTGTCAATACGGTTAATTTCCCCATCCACCATAACAGCGCCACACCGACAAAAACCAACAACTCAGTAAGTAATAATGTCAGACTGAATCGTCGGATCCAATCCAACCCCATGACCAATCCATGACTGAACTCCAAAAGCATTAGTGGAATAATAGCTGCCAGCGCAATCAACCATAACCTCGATCCCAAATCAGGCACAAAACTCACATGCTGCACAATGATAAAAAAATATGCCACAAGAGCGACAATCGCACCCCAAACCAAAGCCAACAAAAAGCTATTTCCCACCAACGCCCGGCGTGCGTCAGGAAATCTTCCCATAAAATGTGAGTTGGCAGCAGACAAACTGCCATGGGCTAATATCACCAACGTGTTAGCAGACAACAATGTCAAAGAAAACAAACCCTTTCCGGAAGGTCCCAACGCTCGGGACACGACAATCTGAACCGCAGTTCCAAAAAGAAACAATCCGGTCTGCCCCCCAAAAGTAGCCGTTAATTTCGCTAATAACGATTCCTTATTTACCAACGGCGACATATTATCAGAAGCGAAATTACCGGTCAATATGTTCCCCCGTAACTAATCGATGATATAACCTCTCCATATCATCGGCATTAGAGGTAAAGTTATACTCCGACCTCACCATCTGAAACGAGTTTTCTCCACAACTGCTGCGAAATTCTATATCTACTGCCATCCTCAACATCGCCTTTGACAATGCTTTTATATCTTCTGGTGGCACCAAAATCCCGGTCACACCATCCTTCAATAATTTTGAAACCCCTCCCACATCCGATGCAATTGCCGGAACACCCATCGCACCCGCTTCGAGAATCACCACTCCAAACGACTCCCACCGTGATGGTTGCAGCAGCACATCACAATACTGAAAAATGGACGGCATGTCCGAATACGAAACCTGTTCCTGGAAATTTACTTGGGAATCAAGCCTTAATTCAGCAACTAATTCCTCCAACTCCTCCCGGTATTCTGTATCCCCGCTGCCCACTAACACAAGTGAGATATTGTTAAATTCTTCAACTACTTCCCCAATCGCCTGTATCACCAAATCGTAACCATATAATGGCATCATCCGCGGCTTAACCACACAAAATCGCACAGTGCCATCCGCGGAACTTACCCATCGTTCCCGATTGAAATGTGTTATATCAACACCAAAAGGAATTACATCAATCTGACTGCAATCGGGTGCAAAACGTGTGACGCATTCTGCCAGATACCGATTGGTGGCGGTCACTGCAGCTACACCTCTTAATGCCTTCTGACGGAACCCTATCCTGCGTGGATCCCCCCCCTCTTCTACCATTCGAATATCACTACCCCATACGGATATCACTGACCGAGGATGCCAACTCGCAACCCAACCAATCAAATCCGCCCTCAAGTAATGCACATGCACAATGTCAAAACCACCAACACGAATTAGCCGCCACTCCAACCAAAGAAACCGTAGATGCCGAAACAATCTCAACCATTTCTGTCCCGGAACATCCCCAGGATCCCGATAAATGACCTCCACATCCGGAAGCTCACCCGGTCTGACAGAAAGAAATACTACCTCATGCCCACGTCGTACCATCTCACCCGCCCACCGACGGGCATGAACCGCATTCACATCACTAATGAACAGGAGACGCATGGACTCTTAGCCTCTTACTGTACGGAATAAGAAATCCAATCGGTAAAAAATTTAGCAAAGGAAGGTAACATTGGTGGGTAAAATAAGTAATTAGTGAAATCAACTGCCACTTCTATAAACCAAAGACAGTCGCATCCGGGAATCCCTATCCGAACAACGTCTTCAAATGCAATTCCCGGTACAACAAGTCCTTGGCTTCATTGATCAATGTTCGATCCTTTTCCGGATCGGAATGAAAAGAATCCAACACCGCCAATCGGGTAAGACTCTTTCTGGACGATGCCCACCTATCATACGCTCGGTTTAATCTCTCCAAATACTCGCGCTCGATGGCTTGTTCGCAACCCCGGCCTCTACTCTGAATCCGTTCCATCAACGTATCCACATCGGCTCGCAAATATATAATCAAATCCGGAGGACGCAGTTGACTGACCATTATCCCGAAAAAATCCCGGTAATTCTGATAGTCCCGGTCGTCCATGCTGCCCTGTTCGTGCAACGTATGAGCGAATATTTCCACATCCTCATAAATCGTGCGATCCTGGATGCAGGACGTGCTGCTCTCAAAAATCTCCAACTGGCTATGAAATCGTTTGGAAAGGAAATATATCTGAAGATGAAAGGACCATCGCGGCATATCAGAATAAAAATCATTAAGATACGGATTATCGATAACCGGTTCGAAATAGGCTTTCCAACCAAGCTCTTTCGCCAGTTCTCGGGTCATGGTGGTCTTACCCACCCCGATGTTGCCAGCCACTCCTACAAAATACGGTGGAGCCATAACACTCCCGTTACTTGCCTAAATTCCACAAATCCAGTCCGGTAACCTGATCCCGAGCCCGGTCAACAGCTTCCTCCCAAGGACGAACGACCAATTCCGCCGTTACCGCAACCTGTGCGGAAAACAGATGCCCCCCTTTGCACTGCCCTTCCCGGTCGGAAATGGTGGCATGAAGATGCCAAAAAGGACCACCATCCCGAAATGTCAAATTCCCCCACAGGTGCACCAATTCCCAATTCCCCGGGTTATTCCACCGGTGATATTCCTGCCGGTCCAAATCAAAATATCCCAACTCCACATCCCGAATCCCGCCAAGACCTTCCACCGTACCCCCACGCAACTCCTGCATCCGCGACCACTGAGTCAATTCAGAGACCAACTCCCCACCGGGATACAGCCGTATCAAATAGACCGCGCCTACGCTTTTCCAATCCATTGTTCCAGTTGAGTTTGATATTCCAATTGCAGCCCCTCATCGATCCCAAGAAGCCTGGTGTTAAACGATGACTTTGCCAAACTGATATCAAAAGAGGTATCCTTGGGGTAGGGAATGTCGGAATCGTGATCCGCCATCTGGTTGCTGGTGACCTTGTCCGGGTTTAATCCATTAATACGAGCCAATGCGCGACCGAATTCCAACCGGCTGACACGATCCGATCCGCTGACATGCAACAACTTACCCGGAGGATTTTCGACCATCTCCAACAGAACATCTGCCAAATTTCGCACCGAAATCGGAGACCGGAACTGATCTTCGAATAAGGTGATGGCACCCTCCTTTTCCAACGTCATCAATACATTCCCGGAAAACGATGTACTCCAACCCAACCCCTTACCATACACCAGATTAGTCCGTACAATTGTAGCGGAAGAGTCACGAGCCAGCACCGCTTCTTCCGCTGCCAGTTTGCTTTTACCGTAATCGGTTTGAGGATTAGGTTCGGAAGTCTCAGAATAGGGTGGAACTTGCCCGTCAAATACCATGTCGGTGGAAAGGAACATAAATGGGATATTGCGAACCGCACAGGCAGATGCAAGCCGTTCCGATCCGGTGACATTCACCATATGCGCCACTTCTGGGTCCTGATGGCAGGCTTCCGTCCGTGCCATTGCCGCCGTGTGAACTACCCGGCTCGGATTTACCGTATCCAGCAGCAAAGAAGGATTATCTTTCGTGAGATCAAAATGAACGGTATCGATCCAGGAAGGCGTATTCCGGTTGCTGCAAAATGTCCCACACGCTTTCCAATAATGACGCGCCCGGTACAACAGGTGCGATCCCACAAATCCTGTCGCACCGGTAACCAGTAATCGTCTCATATCAGAAAAATCCTGTCAAACGTAAGCGAACCGATCCCATGCCAAATTCCGGAGTAAGTTGTACCTTCGAGGTAGATGATCCACCGGCAGCTTGGGTATGTTGCAGCTTGGATGCCTGCCGGGAAGCATGAATCGCTGAAAATACGTGGTTAAGAAATATCGCTCCCACTACATAATACCGGTTATTCAAGGCATTATCGCTTTGTATCCGCAGCCTCTTGAAACGCAGTCGGTTTGGGTTGGAGTCCCATTCCCACCAATCGTCATCGGATAAATAGAGCTCGTCGAAATCCCGATCTCGGCGCTGTTGTTCGTTTTACTGATCGAGATTGTGAAAATTACCAATATCTACATAATACTGGTGTTCTTTCCCCCCGGAGGTGATATTGGCATGGGTGGCGGCATAAGTCTTATACCCCTCCTTCTTCCAGGTGCCGTAGGCGTGAAATCCCGCCACTGCACCCCACAATGTCACATCGGTAACAAAATGCACCGTCCCCATCGTGGTACCCTCTCCCACATACCTTTGCCCCCATCCGGGAATCAATAGGGATTGCAAAAATGCCCGAAACGGTACTACCTGTCGGGAGGAAGATACCGCATCCTGCTCGACGTCAGCGGTGGGCTGATCGCCAACCACCTGCTGCACCATCAGCGGCATCGACAGTTGAAGCGGGATGGCAGAATGGTTATCCCGATCCTTTTCCCCGGCAAATCCTACCGAGGTCACCACGCACACAATCCCCAAAATCACCCAATATCTGGCGGAAGCGCTTACCACCGGATTTTTACCCCTGCCATAGTGATCGGCTCGCGGTTAAACATCTTCTGCTCCACATTGAGGCTGGTCTCCACCGCGCGCTTGTTCTTGCGACGCACCAGAAATCCGGCATCCAAAGCGCTGATAACATGATTCACCAGCACAACCTCTAACGCGATAGTCGCTTTGTCCAACAACTGGTTGGAATCATACCGCATATCATTATAGATCCCTGGGCGATTTTGCTCGAATCTCCCGTCCCAATATTGAGTAGTATCGGGATCGTCATATTCATCGTCCCATCCAAATCCAAATTGAGACAAGTACTTCCCGATCATCTCGTAGTACTGCTGAGTATTGCCCGAAGGTAACTCGTGTGTAAAATTGTCAGGCAAATAATTTCCGGCGATCAACTCCGACCATGGAACTTGCGTCACATCACCGGTAAATTCATAAACCTCGGCAATCTCCTGTACCGCCTCCCAGTACGCATCACGAGACCAATGATCATCGGCGAAATCTTCGTACTCGTTTTCTTTGTTCTTACCCTTGGTTTGGTATATGCCAAATGCTGTCCAACCAGCCACTTCCAACGCCAAAAACACCGCACCTCGGATCTTCGCACCAGCATAAAATTGCCCCGTCCCAGGAATTACTGCCGAAAGCAACATCGCTCGACCCGGCAGTTTCCGCTCAGTCGCTACCGTCACCTCGGGACTGGCATCATACCCTTCGGTGATGCGTTGGGTCAATTCATACTTCTCTGTACAATACTCAAACGGATTGGATGCCATCACCGTTTGAGACAGCACCAGGATTGTTCCCAGTATGATGGTAAATATTACCCGACTCATGGTACCTCCTTCACAAAAGGTGGTAAAATGTATTTCAATCTACTATGTCCTAACTGTGATAATAACCTATTCGAATCTCTCGATTCTCCTAAAATCATCCGTACCTTTATCGATACCCGCGGCTATTGATAAAATCGAACAACAGTGTGAGATATAATCTCCATTCCTTACCATACACTTGCTCGAAATCATCCTCCACCACCATAAACTCATCGAGTCCATAGGCCGCACCCAATTCCAATGCGCTGGGAAAGATGTAAAACGATTTCAAATACGCGCGCAGACTCACGCCCACATCCGTCTTGAACTCCCCAAATTCTAACGACTCATCCCAAGCGTTTCCATAATCGGCAAACACACCGCCGTATATATGATGGAAAAACAAATGCGCCTTCTGGAAATGCAGGTCTCGAACAATAGGAAAACGATAGGTCAAATTCCCCACAGCCATCTTCTGCCCCCCCATGCTGAAATAGGAATACCCCTTCATACCGTTTAACCCACCGGCATAATAATCGAAAAAATCGTCAACTTCGCGATCGATCAACCCTCCCCACAAATTAAACGACACCGCATGTTTCCACCATGGCAGCTTCCGGTACTCCACCCACGAACCGTAAATGCGATTATAGGTATAAGGCGTATAGGCTTCCTGTAGCGTAAACCTATCTGCGTCGATTTCGAATTCCCGGAAAAACTTATTATTCTCCCGAGTCACCTGCACCGTGATTTCCCTACCCCCATCTGGCTGGATATTACTGGTCAAACTCCTGGCGCGAAAATCCCCATAATACGTCGCTTGAAACGCCCAACCTCGCAAATAGGTCAAGGCAATCGCGGTGCCGTCGTCAAACTTGTTGTGAGACACATACCGGCTATAAATCCCCGCCAAACGCAACCACGACCCTCCCGGCAGCGGATACCGTGCCCCGAAATCCAACTCCGTCAAATTGTATCGATATCGAATGCGATAAGTATCGTAGATCGGTTTGGGCACCACCCCGCCGGTTTCCCCTATTATAATCGTCGAATCCGCAAAATGATAAGCCCGATTCCGCACAATATTGTACGCCTCGGCAAAAAACGTAGGCGGCAATCCCTTAAATTCAATCATCGCAAACAGATCATGATCGCGATCGGAATTCATAGCAAACCCACCGATCACGCTGAACTTATTCAAAAAATCCGAGGAGTAAAGATAAAATCCCGGCTTGAAAGTCCCATAATCAAATGCAATCCTGGGCAGCCAAGTCAATCCCATAAACGTCGGTTTGTAGGGCTTCGACGGAGGTAGCTTGCCGGGCGTGTCGTGATAATCCGCCACTGGAAGCACACTTTCGTAATTGGGGATATACTCCAAATGCTCCAATGGTACCGGTTCCGAATCTTCCAACAACGACATTACATAGCCATCAGCCGTAAACTGGCTGAATGCAAGCATATCCTCATGCACATCCGGCATCAATGCGCTGCCAACCACATTGGTCAACGGCACCGATTCCCTAGTACTCAAATCCAGCGCGTAGATATTAAAAATCCCAGTCTGGTCAGAGGCATAATATACTGTATTCCCATTTTCTGAAAACACCGGATCCCGCACTTCAGATGAAATATTCAGCAGCGTATCCACCGGACCCCCTTCAGCTGAAATCACGCAAATATCACGACCTAAATCACGTGTCACTGAAAAAATTATCTGATCCCCATCCGGACTCCACTTGGGTCGAAACACCTGAATTCCTGAATGATACGCGGTTAATTGTTGATACCGGGAATTGCCACTAAGCTCTTTCTTATCCAACCGTTCCGGCTTCTTCGCCATTAAATCAGGTACCTCGATTACCACTAAATTCCGACTGCCGTCCTGATTGACGGTACAGGCGATCCGCTGCCCATCAGGAGAAAAACTCGGGTTCTCGACTCGCAATCCGTGGGTAATCTTAAATTCCTTTTCCCGCTCTGTATCCCACACAAAGATATCATTGACTCTCGATCCATGCATATCAGCCATTCCCCGTCGGGCATAAGTCAAAAACCGCCCATCCGGCGACCATGACACCCCCGACGTCGCCCTGACTGGAATCGCTTCGCTGCTGGAATCCGCCAACGTATAAATGATCAAATTGGTCATACTCCAATATGGGCGCTTCCCGTTACTGAAGTATGCAATCTTGCTGCCATCCGGCGAAAACACCGGCGAAAAATTAACAAATCCATCCTCGCTGATTGTCCGACCCTTCATTGAATTATCACGAATCACCTGGGTCTTGGCACGGTAATCATCTTCCAGATGCTGCCGCCACTCGTCATACAATTCCTGCCCTGACAATCCCGTTACTTTCCGTAATGCCCCATCGAAATTCAACGCCAACGGACTGCGTGCAGCATTCGAAATCTCCTTAACCGCATCCTTCCCCCACCGCTTGACAATATACAACACTAACCCATAGCCTTGATTATACACCGTCTCGGCATCCAAACTGGTCTTATCGAACACCCCCATCTGATCATAGCTCAATAACGTACCGCCCAACGTCCGGGTACGCAGCACCATATCCCGCTTGGAATCCCAATAATCGTACCCCAGACTAGGATCCTGGGTCTGAGCGGCTCCTTCCGCAAACCACATGGGAATCACCAACCCCGGAACCGCATAAGATGCCAACACATTAGGATACCCATACAACACATCCGGACGCCGCTCGTCCTCATACGCCAAAACCTGCACATAAAACGCCGGCACTCGACGTGACCATTTCCGGGCTGCACCGGACTGCACAATATGGGTGAACTCATGGGTAATCACATTGCGCAGCCAGTTGTGAGTACCCCTGAGTTCGAAATCCATGGTGGTCACCCAGAATTCGATCTTATTATCGTTGAAATAGGTGGCGGCATTGGCAATATCGTCCGTATCCTGAAAAATAAAATGCACCTTCCCATCCGGCTCAAAATCATACAACGACGTAATCGGATCGTACATCCCCTCCGCTATCTTCGACGCTATCGAAACCGTGGCTTCCTCACCCTGATGGTAGTAAAACACGAAATGCTCGGTTTCAAAGGTCCTCCATTGCAGTTCCGGATGGTTATAACCCGTCGGCTGTGCATTTCCAATACCCACCAAACCGATTATAGTTATTAAAACCGTAATTGATACCACTCGTCGATATGTCCGATATGCCTTCAGCAAATTCCTCCGTTACTTGATCACCGCAACCTTTAAAATCTTGAGATCATTCCTACTCCCCCCTTGAGCCTCCACCCGCGCAAAATACACCCCGCTTTGTATGTCCCTTAGATTCCAGGGGATATCGACGGGCGCCCGTGGATTAGCTCTCCCTTGAATCTCCCCCACCAATTCCCCAGCCATATCGAAAATCCGCACCTCAACATCCGCTGAATAAGGCAGTGTTACTCGCACAAAAGACGTTTCGTCGTAGGACGGATTGGGCCAACAATACGTCCAATTGGATGATGCGGATCCTCCTGGTGACGGCGGCTCATGGGTTGACGACATCACCAAATTGGTACGCGCATTATTCCTCCCCCACATCCACCATGCCATCTCCGAAGTCGTCACATCCCCACCGGTTTCCAAATTCCATCCCTGCAACAATCCCGACGATGTCCCCACCAACATTTCCATATCGGAGTCACCATCGATCTGACCAATCACAGGAGTCCGAAAATCCCCAATCCCTGCAGATAGTGGAAACCCATCGATCCGGTTCCCCTGCAAATCAAACGCCGTCAAATTCCCGGAATCCCCCACCAACAATAATTCCTGATTGCCATCACCGGTCAAATCCGCCAACAACACCGACGATTGAAGCATACCATTCCCCAGCCAACTATTGTCGTAAATAGGAAAATTATTAACCAACGACCCATTATAATGGAAAGCATACACAACCCCTCGCCCAGCAATTATAATTTCCAAAGTACCGTCACGATCCAAATCCGCCAAAGTGGGCGGTGATGTCAACTCCACCGGAAAAGAGCTGGGAAATGGTCCGTGTACGGGATTCTCGTTTTCAAGGACGGCGATCTTAATCACAAAAAATCCCTGTTCGCTGACTACTACTATCTCACCATAACCATCACCATCCAAATCTCCAGCTACTGGTGCGTAAGTGATCTCTCCGGGCATCACTGAGAGTGTATCTCGCCAGACAAACGCCCCAAATCCAAGATCAACATCGTATTGAACACCCACTACTTCCCCCTGATCGTACACAACAGCAACGGTGACACTGTCGGGATCAGCATACAACGCCATCCCGGTAATCAACCCCGCAGGATAGCTGCTGCGCCAACGCAATGCACCGGTATAATCACCGATTAATATCTCACCACCGGACGCTACAAAAATCACCCGATCGCCATACGTACCCCCAATCAACGGCATTCCCCCGGCATCCCATCTGGATATCTCCTCCACTTGATTGGAATCAACCAAAGTAAAAATCCAGGTGGAATCCAATCCACACACCACGATTTCCGGTACAAAATCCCCATCCAAATCACCAGCCGCAGTGCGAAAAATCCCATCCTCATCACCGGTGGAAACCTGGGTCAACACCCCATCGCCGGCTACTCCTAATCCAGTGCCATCACCCCGGAACGCCAATAACCTGCCCGTGCTGTCCATCACAACCACTTCAGCCACACCGTCGCCAGTCACATCTAACAGCAGTTCCGAATTTGCGACAATCGGATAATCGGTGATTACTGGAAACCCGCCCTGCCGGAACCCCTGTGACAATACAAATGTCATCACCGTATCCACTAAGCTGAAATGCCGGAAACTTATGTGGCTTAACGCTCCGGAATTGGCTCGCGCCCACGGTGCCGTAAAATCTGTAAACCGCACCACCGTAGAGTTATTGGCTTCCAAATGCGCTTCGTTATCTTTGAAAAAGCAATCCCAGGGGCTGCCGTATTCCTGTCCCCATCCCGCGCTGAACAGTCCGTACTCCTGTCCGATATCTTCCGCCCCGTCGGCTTCTTCCACATCCACCCCACGGTGCGGATCGGTGGCGTTAACCGCATTGTCAGCCCGGTTGGCGGCGATAACCGCCTCATCCACATGCCAAATCAATATCCCCGATCCCGGAATATCAAAATCATAATCATCCACCCGAACAACCACCCTGAATCCCGGATCGACCTCAACACTATAATCATCGAAGAGCCGCATCACCCTGCCGTCGCGATCCCAAGCACGAGTGAAATCCCAATCCCGGAAATCCTTCCGACGGTTTTCAACTAAAAAATACTCCTGATCATTGATCGGAACCTGGTAATACTGAGGAATCGTGGTATCCGCCACCATGACTGACGCAATCATCAATGTATCCGGATCCCCGGGATTCAAAACGATTGGGTCAATCCAACCCATATCCGCCAAAGTCCAGGGACACGGTCGCGCCGGAATCAACGCCTGGAAATTCCCCGATCCCTGATCCATCATCCCCCAGCGCCCAATCCCCGACCTTCCGTTGCGGGTGTCATAGAGATCCGGAATCCCCAGCATATTCCCGAACAGCTTGGTCATCACCCCATTCAATCCCAGTTCGTATCCCTCCTGAACCTCCGATTCCGGTAAAATCAACCCATCAGGAATAAAACCGCTGGTTACCGGTATCCCTTCGGAGGGGATAGTCAAATTATTCCGAAGGTGGTCGAGATTCAAATAAGCGGAAGGGATATCAAACGGTGTGGGATCGAACCCCACCGCGAAATCCTTCCCTACCCCGGCATGAAACACCACGAACGCATTATAATCATCCACATCCACCGAATTGAACAACCCAGCGGTGTCTGCTTCCAACCAGGCGTGATGAAATAGCTCCGCCAACTGCTGATCCAGCACTTCGGTGGTGTAATTATAATTATACTGCCACATGAACTTGGGCAGTCGGTACGCCTCGTCAAGTTCCGCCGGAAATACATCCATCCTTCCAACAATCAGCCGATGGTTGGACACCTCTTCGTAGTAATTCTTGACAAAGAGAAGGTGATCCTCGAAATACTGCCGGTCATGGGGCAGCGGATCGACAAACATCTCATCCGGAAAACCGGTGCCGAAGGTTCCGTCACCGATAGTGGTAGGCAAATTATCGGGTTGAAATTCCACTCGGATGGCTAATATATGCAGAGTATCCCCCGCAGTCCATGTCTGAGTTATCCCTGTCGTCCGAACCGACATCGGAACCGGTGAACGTACTGCGCCGGTAACAGTTATCGCTGCAATTAGAATCAAACCAACAACCAATACTACAATACGACGCGGATATATTTCCCAAATGGTATTGAACGGCATCAGGCGAAACTTTGCCACTTCCTGTCCTTAAGGTTAGAAGTTGATGGACAGTGAATACCGCATGGTATCTTGCAGCGGATGCCCTTCCTCGGCGGAAAGGTAACTAAAATCAAACCGGTACACGCTATACTGCAAACTGACGCCGAATGTCAAGGGAAATACATCGCCTAACACATCATGCCAATATCCAGCCCGAAGCCCCACCAGCGTGGAATACCAGTACTCGATCCCGAAATTCCAGATGAATTCCTTCATCTCTTCCTCAAAGGGATCATTCGCCCAGGAAGTAAATATCGCCAAATAAAACGGATCGGACTCACCGTTCTCATCCTTGGTCACCAATTCCTTATTCACATCCACCGCGATCGTAATCCGGTTGTACTCGGTCTCCATAATCTTGTACGCTACGCCCAGTTTCAAGTTGGTGGGCAGTGGATCAGCCTGCGCCCGGTCGATGTACGCAACTTTGGGTCCCATGTTGGACAAATTTGCCCCAACTTGTAGCCCTCTGATCGCCGGCACCTTATAGAGTACACCCACATCAACAGCCACCGCAGTTGCAGATCCGGTCCCACGTTCCTGACCCTGACCACGATCGCTAAGATGGCTGTAAATCAACTTGATCGTCACGCCCATCGAGAAATTCTCGGTCACCGTCGCTCCATAACTCCCAGCCGCAGCCATCTCGTAACTGGAAAACGTTCCCTGAGGGCGGTTATTCTCATCCCGGTACTCCGTTTCGCCCAAATTGAGAAAAATAAGACTCCCGCCAAACGTTCCCCAGTCCTTAACATTGTGGATATACGACAGATAACTGTAGTACAAATCTGACATGTGGAACTGAGGCAGCCACTTGGCATACATCATCGTCAGCTGCTTTTCTTCTAAGAAACCCAGTCCAGCCGGATTCCACCAGGTAGCGGTAGCATCATCCGCTAAGGCTACAAAAGCTTCGCCCATACCTGAAGGACGTGCTCCGGGAGCGATCTTTAAGAATAGAACCGTTGCCTGACTGACACCGCCTGCCCAGGAAGTACACACTCCCGCCGCTAAAAGCGCCAGAACTACCATTGTAAGCATGATATTCTTCATGCCGTTCCTCCTTAGTCACACTTTATTAATTTTCCAACTTCTTACATGTTATTGTTATCGGCGAAATTTTATCGCATCACCACCACTCGACCAATCTCCGAGGCATGTTCTCCGGATATGGACGTGGCGGAAATCTTGTACAAATATACCCCATTCGCTACTCTATCGCCTTCCCTGTCTCGACCATCCCACTTTAGTTCCCAGTTATACCCATACGGCGCATAAATCCCTTCCTGAGAATAAATCATCAATCCCGTCACTGTATATATCTTCAACGACACCCACGCATCCCGGGTGATGAAAAACGTCAAATTAGTCTCACGATCTATACCCCCAAAAGGATTCGGATAGGGCAGCAACTCCGTCACTTCAAAACCCTCTTCACCGCTTACCATCACTTCAAACGCCACTTCGATCCAGCCGAAATTATTAAACGAATCCCACGCTTCCATCCGTAAAATATGGTTGCCGGGCTCAATCGGACCAATCGTAGTGCGCATTTCCCCCTCAGTGTAGCTATCTAAATAATAACGAAAATCCTGTGTCACATCCCAACTGGTTTCTTCATCCATTACCAACCGTAGCGTATGCCCGATAGCTCCTGTCAAATTAACACCCGACGAATCAAAAACCCTGGCAATCACCTGCGGATAGTTGGACACCATATCCCCTTCCCGGAAAAACTCATCCTCCAACATCAAATCGATGACCGGTGGGATACTGTCCTGGGCTTCTGCAGCCGTCTCGGCAAAATGTACCGAATCCTTAACCCCAGCCCCATCCGCAGAATCGCCGTATGCTTCCGAAGACCCGAAATAGTAAAAACTAAACCGACCGTTCCGCCCGCCATATGCAATGTCCAATGGCACCACAAACTGGGACTGAAACCTTCCCATATTGATGGAACTGGGACCTTGAAAAATCGGTGACCCGGGCAGAATATAAGTAAAAGGAGTCCCGTTTCCCTCATCGAAAATATAGGTGGTGGAGTCCCGCTTATCAAGAACTGTCAACTCCATTTCCCCACTGAAATCCACCCAACGACTCCCCGACTCATTCAATACTTCCCCCTGTAACGAAAACAGGCTCAACGCTTGCAGTGTATCGGTACTGGTCCCGGTAATCCGTGTCTGAAATCGGGGCGCACCGATTACCAACGTAGGATCCCCAAATATATGATATTTCGATGTCGCCGAACCACCTGCCGTCTTGGCATATACCATCGCCGTCCCCAACGATGTCGGATTGAACGGATCCAAAAATATTCGGGAATAAAAATTCTCGGTAAAAGTCTCGTTGGTTGAAGCACTTGTAAACCGCGTTGCGGCAATACTGGCGATACTCCCCCGTTCCTGCGCAGTCAACAATTGCTCCGGAAAACTCTGCTCCATCGGATCATCGAACAATCCCCAACTGCAAGTGGCAGCCAGAAACAGCGGCAGCTTTGCACCATTATATATCAGCGGAAGATCCCGGTCCGCCACAAACACCTGCTCATGCGCCCACACATGCGGATTCCCATGCCCCATATAATTGACGATCAACGTCCCGTCATTCAGACTATTTAACAAATCTCTGGTGGCTTGAGGTTTCCGTCGTCCAATTGCCACCGCATCCCACTGCACCGGATACCTAATCAAATAAATCTTCGCTAAATTAAAATGCCGCGGAAGTTCATTCTCGGCAATATCTTCACTATCCCTAGTATGATTTTCCTCCCAATTTGCATAGCCTACATCATTATATTCGTCATCTGCTACTATGGTGATATTGTGCCGCCACCGACCGTACAACGGTTCCGCTTCGTATTGGATTACTTTCTGAACCACTACATCCGTCTCCGCCACCGATGTCACCGTCCATCTGCCCGCTGCCATTTCCGGATCGGATGACGATTGATTCGATAAATACACATACCAATCATCGTAACAACGACTACCGTCCTCATACGGTGGGATCCAATTCCCCGTGGGTCCGGACACCCGATTCTTGTAATCGTAATCCCCATCACCTACTAACAGCAAGTAGGTCGGAATCGGAGACCAATTCAAGGACACATAACGTAAAAAATCACGAATCGCTGCCGGATCAACAAGCCCCCAGCCGAACTGGTCGAAAATATCCGATGTCCTGACACGAATCGTCTCCATCCCCTCCCCATACGTTTCCCGATGATCCTCATACGATGTCACCGCATCGTAAAACTCATCGGCGGCAATCACAATATAGTCGATCCCGGAACCCACAAACGTCCGCAAATCATCATACTCATCACCCCCGCGTTCCACTATTTCGATAGACAACGGCGTGCGATAATGACCGTCCTCCACTGCAAAATACTGCCGCCACACCGCCTCTTCACTCACATCTACAAACGCCGTCCCGGTCGTCATCGTCACATCATAAGGATCGGTGATCCCGAAAATCCGAGCATTGGTAAACTCATCCAGCTCGTATCGCAATATCCCGTTAACCTGCGGCGATTCAAACCCCAATTCGTGATCGTCAGCCGTAAGCGACCGAGAACACTCAAACTCGAACCAATCCAAATACATCTTACCGGATGTTTGTCTGATCTTCAATGTATTCGATCCGTCAACCAAGGTGCCACTACCTGTAAAGTCAACCACTCCCCCAATCCCCGGTACCGTCTCAATCAATTCGTTATTTAAATAAAACTGCACCTGATGCGGTCCGTCCAGATGCTTGAAGCGAGCCCGTACTCGAAACGATCCACCAGCGACCACATTGGAAATAGTAAATGGATAAATATGTGACTGATTCCCCATAAAAAGCGCCATATACCAATTTAGTCCGGACTCCGGTTCCGCTTTCGTATTGTAAATAAAATTCTCATCCTCTTTAAAAAACCTTACTTTGGTATATGTTACTATATCATCATAAGACTGGCTCAATCCCAATCCCCCCATACGTTTTCCAACCGGTGCGCTGGGATCCACCTGTATCCAGTATATATTATCTTCCGTATAGTGATGAATATAATGCTGATAAAATCCCTCCATCCGATCCCATCCGGTAACGCCGTGTCCGTAAAACAACACATAATCATCGCTGTCGAATTCCCCCACCGGATCCCCATCGTGCACGTAGATCGCATTTTCAATCAACGAATCCGGACGCTCCGCCAACACACCTTTCGGCAGCTCCCGCCCTCCATTGTTGAACAACCGAATCTGCTCCGGCGTCACTCCGATCAACGACATTCCCGCCAATTCCAAATCCCGACCGGTAACCTTGTATATCCCCTGTTGCCGAACCGCCATCTTCGCCATACGATCCGAAGGCCACGCCGGCGACAGTTCCGTAGTTCCGGTAATATGCCAACCCATCGTCTGCACCGGATTTATCACCATCCCCTCCACTAATCGATCATCCCAATACCCCCGACTTCGAAACGACGAATCCCCACCCTCAAACTCCACTCGAATGTGCAGGTTGTCCAAAACACGTGCCGTGTTGTTTGCTGCCGAAAACCGCACCGGATATACTCTAACCTTGACCAGGCGGAATCCGCGATAATCGTAAGGTTCGGTCACCGTAACCCACTGACCAGGCGTCACCGCAGTCCTGGAATACGCCTCAGCATCCTCAATCAACCGCTGAACATCTAAACCATCCGATCCACGGCTAACCGTCGGAATCGGCGGCAGTCGGCAGTCGGAAAGCGTATGACTGGCTTCCCGACCAATGATAACTCTCGGGTTCGCACCGGGAGGTACACCCACCACAAACGTCCGCACCGGAATCTCCGGCTGCCCCGGAGCCCCATCAACACCCAAATTATCCCACCGAATCCGAGTATATTGCCGATCATCCGCCCGAAAAGTGACCAACTCCATCCTCTGTGGCGAATAGATAAATTCCACCCCCTGATTCCCGGAATCCAACATCCGAATATCAGTAGGAGTCGTTGCCCATACTGCTCCTCCTACCAAACACCCAATCACCACGATTAGCGCCATCCAGGCTAACCGAGATCGCATCACCGCTCCGCTATTATATAAAAAAACCGACTATTCGCCCCGAATATTCGGCAAGGACAACCTACCGGTATTCAAGGGCTTGCTCATCTAAAACTTAGCATGCCGTAGGGGTCGAACAGCACATCCTATGGCACAAAAACTCCTTTAACAAAGCAAAGATCAGCCCGGACTGCCGAATTGAATTTTAACCAATTTAAATTGAACGCCTAACTGCGCGTCAGGTTCCAATCCGGCGAACACAACGTCGACACCTAACAGTTGTCCCGGTGCAGTATTGTCAAACCTTAAAGATACTACAAATAATAGAAAATGTCAAGTCACAATTAAAACGATTCTGCCTCCTCTATTAACATGATGGGTATGTCATCCTGAATATCGTACTTTAAACGACACTGATGGCACAGAAGTTTCCCATTTCCCCTGTCATATTCCAAATCCCCCTTACATTTGGGACAGGCTAAAATGTTCAACAGGTCATCCTTCAACATCCTTCCTCCCGTCTAACTAAATTATTCTTTGCTATTTACAGGATCCGCGACCTTGGATGATAGCGCATCATCGGTTTCTTCCTGTTTCGGAAATGTCCGTTCCCCGCCGGTAAGTTCCGCTTCTTCTTCTTCCCGGGATTTCACGTGCTTCTTTAGTTCTTCTTCGTTATCCTGAAGATCGCCGTCCCGTTCGATGATTTGAACGAATACATCCACTACCTTCGGACAGAACTGCTTGCCCTTTTCCTCTTTCAGAATCTCTAACGCCTCTTGTTTGCTCAACGGTCCCCGATAGGGGCGTTCGCTGCGCATGGAATCATAGGCGTCTGCCACCGCAATCACCCGTTCCTCTATCGTCATCGATTCGAAGTCAATCCCATCCGGATACCCGTTCCCATCCACACGCTCGTGGTGATGACGGATGATGGACTTCGTGTCCCTCAGAAACCGGATCGGATTTAATATCCGTTCCCCCACCTTGGGATGCTCTTTCACCACCGCATATTCGTCCGGCGTCAACTTCCCCGGCTTCATCAGTATGGAATCCGGAATCCCGATCTTCCCCAAATCATGCAGAAAGCTGGCATACCGAAGTTGCTCCACGTTCCGTTTGTTCAACCGGAGCTCCTTCGCCATCTTCAGCGCATAATAAAACACCCGGTCGCTGTGCCCCCGAGTGTATTTATCCTTCGCTTCAATCGCCGAACACAACGACGTGATCGTCCCCAAATAGTTCCGCTGAATTTCCCTGTAGAGCTGATTGATCTCCTTCTTTTGACGTTCCAACTCACGGTTCTTCAATGCCAATTCTGCATTCGCCGACAGCAAATCCGACGTCCGGGTGTTGACCTGCTTCTCCAAAAACCGGCTGTACTGCACTATCTCCTTCTCCAGCCGTTTCTGTTCCTGCAGTGCGTCTCGATGTTCCAACGCCCGCTTGACAATAATGACCAATTCATCAAAATTCAACGGCTTGGTGATGAACTTGTACACTTTGCCGCGGTTGATGGCATCCATCGCTACATTTACTTCGGTGTAACCGGTAATGATAATACGAGTCGCATCTGGATGCGTTGGCTGCAGTTTCTCCAACAATTCCGTTCCGGTAATGTCCGGAAGCCGGTAATCGGAAAGAATCAAATCCACCCGCGCATCCTTTGCCTGTTTCAATGCCGAGGCGCCATCCTCTGCCGTCATCACATTGTAATCTAAGCCCACAAATAGATCACGCAGCAAATCCAACGTATCAACATCATCTTCCACGATCAATAGATGATGTGGCTGCTTTTCCTTCGAAGATGCTTCCATAGGCTTACCTTTCTTTAAAATTGCTCCACTACTGGGTATCGATTTCTCTTATTAATTGTCTTAACGTCATATTCCCCAAAAGCTTCCGACTGTTGTCGCGCCACGAGGATAACTGCTTACCCACTGCAGAATACAAGGTATCATCTTCCAACTGCAACTTGGTTCCCCCTCCAACCCGAAGCGCATCCAATATGGACAACACAGTAATCCGATCCAAATCCTGCATCACAATCAGTGGAAAATCATCATCTCCTTCCCCCAACAATTGCTGATTCCGCAGCAGCGACACCACCGACCTGAGATGCTCAGACGGCAGTTGCAACCGGTGACTAAGTTCATAAATGGTAGTCGGCGTAGTCCCCTCCATGAACCCGCGCGCCACATCCACCATTACCATCAATCCCATCTGTTCCATCTGGGCATACGATAACTGTATCTTCCGCCTCTGCCGACGTAGCGATGCAAAGTTCTGGTGTACATACGATACTTCCACTCCAATCAAAATCGCAACCCACGTCAGATATATCCATATCATAAATATCGGCAGGAATGCGATCGATCCATATATCAAATTATACTTCACAGCATTCGCGGTATACGTCAAATACCCAGCCTTGGCGATTTCCCACAACACACTGCCCACCAACGCCCCCAGTGCCGCCGAGGACGATCTCACCACCGTGTTGGGAATCATCAGGAAAAACAGGTAAAACGCCACCCACTGCAATATAAGAGGCATCACCAGCGTCAACAGATGATCCACCCACGGGTAAGCCAAAACCGCCGCCACCAGCGGAATCTGCCCCAAACTGGTGGTCAGAAACAATGACACAATAATCAAAATTGGAGCAATGGTCATCGCGCTCCAATAATCCCGGAGCTTCTGGAGTAACTTCCGGCTTTCCCCGATACTCCATACTCGGTTAAATGCGCTTTCAATGGTATTCAACAGGGCTAAGCAGGTCACGATCATAAAGACGAAACCCACCGTTCCCAGCGTCCCCAACCTGGCATTCCGCACAAAATCCGACAGGCTCTGTGACAACTTTTCCCCCGACCCCGTCGCCAATAAATCAAAAATCAACGGTCGGATATGGCTGTCCAACCAGTTAGCGCCCCCTAAAAGTGAAAAGAACGTAAACACCAGCACCAACAGCGGTATCAACGCTAAAAGCGTAGAAAACGTCAATGCCGATGCCATCATCAACCCACGACCGGTTAGGAACCTGCGTAGCGAAATCGTCAAAAACTGTAGCAAATTCAGCAGCATCCGCCGGGTACTCGGCAGATCGCCTAAATCGATATGCCAAAGATCCTCCGTCAGGAAACGCAAGATTTTCCGATAAATACTGTCCGGAGGCGGTGAAATATCAGTTTTCATAATTCCTGAGGCTGCCGGTGAGGGTTAGCCACCGCTAAGAAAATATCTTCTAAATCCTGATGTCCCGTCCGCGCTCGAAGTTCCTCCAATGATCCTTCCGCATGAAGGTTTCCCTCGTGGAGGATCCCGATCCGGTCGCACAGCCTTTCAGCTTCCCGCATCAGGTGCGTAGAAAAAATGATACATTTCCCGGAGGCTTTTTCGTCCTGGATAAATTTGATGATATCCGCCGACGCGATGATATCCAACCCCGCGGTGGGCTCGTCAAGGATCAACACCGGCGGGTCGTGTATCAATGTCCGCGCGATAGACACCCGTTGTTTCTGTCCGGTGGACAACCGGTCGCACCTGGAATCCAAAAAGGTAATCATGTCTAGTCGCTCGGCAAGATATTCCACCTGTTCAGCGATCTGATCTGGAGATAGATCGTTCAACTGGGCAAAATATACCAGGATTTCCCGAGCGGATAACCGCCCGTAAAGACCGGTGTCGCCGGATAAAAATCCGATCACTCGACGCACGGACTCCGGCTGTTCCACTACATCGTAACCCCATATATTCGCAGTACCTGCGGTGGGTTTAAATATAGTAGACAACATCCGGAGGACTGTGGTTTTCCCTGCGCCGTTGGGACCCAGGAGTCCAAAAACCATCCCCGGCTCACAAAGGAACGATACATTATCTGCTGCACGAACCGTGCCACGTGCCGGATCGTGGAAATGCTTCGTTAGCCCCTTAACTTCAATCCGATGATGATTACCTAATTCCATATTCGATATTCCGTTTTGTCATCCCCGCATAGAGCTTGTCCGCCTACTGGCGGACTTGTCCGGCACCTGACGGATTGTCAACTTGCTACTTGCTACTTGCCACTTGCCACTTCTTTCTCCAACTTCCGTATCTTCTGCCTTACCCCTGGAATATAACGATCGAACTCACAGGTGGCATGCCTTATGAAAGCCCGGTAAGCTTCCAACGCCTCCAATGTCCTCTCCAAATGACTGCAGGCAATCGCCTTATTATAATATGCCGCTGCATACTTGGGATCGATCGCCAACGCCTTATTGTAATCGGAAATCGCCTGATCAAATTGTTCCATAATCACGTATGTTTCTCCCCGTTGCGTCAACGCAACGGTATGATTGGCATCGATCTCCAATGCTTTATCGAAATCCGCAATCGCCTGATCGTACTGAGCTTTATGCTTGTTCGCCACTCCCCGGTTGTTGTATGCTTCTGCGTACCTGGGCTTGATCTTGATCGCCTCATTGTAATCGGCAATGGCGTCATCGTACATGCCCAACTTATTAAACGTAGCCCCCCGGTTATTATACGCCTTGGAATATTTATCATTAATTTCAATCGCTTTGGTGTAATCGCAAATCGCCTGATCATACATCCCGATATTATTGTACGCCACCCCACGATTATTGAACGCCTTGGCATAAGTGGAATCCAGCTCGATCGCACGGTTGTAATCGAATATCGCCCGCTGATACCATCCCTTGCCCGATGCGTACACATACCCCCGGTTAAAATACGCCACCACCAGCATCGGATTTGCCGCAATCGCATTGGTATAATCGGCAATCGCCTGATCCAAATCCCCGATATCATCGTACGCCTTCCCCCGAGCGTCGAACGCTAATGCGAAATTTTCCTCAATCTTCAGCGCTTTGGACAAATCCTCAATCGCTTCCTTAACCTTCCCAATATGCCGTTTCGCATCGGCGGATAAATACAACACATGTGCGTTTTCGGGATGCTTTGCCAGAAGCGTTCCCGTCCATTTCGCCCACGCTTCAAACGAAGCGTCATCCGTCACACTGTCAAACAACTCCATCGATTCGTTATGACGATTGGTGGCGTCGCAGGCATGCGCCAACAACAATACCGCCACCGGATCCTTCAAAGCGGTACTATCCTGCCTTATCGCCTTGTATACCGCTTCCCAATCGCCTTCAAGAATCGCTTCCTCCAACCGAGGACTAAGCCAAAATGCGTACAACACCCCCGATACAGTCAACACCAGCAGCAAACAAATCGTTTTCAAAATCCATTTCCGTGCTTTCATCGTTACCTCCCGCTCTGTGGTTGACATAATCGTAACACTACTCACGCCAGAATGTATCACCGTCAGGTGTCGGTTGAAAATCACTGCCCCGATCCCGGGCTCGGTACCCCAGAACCTCCCGAGCATACCAGTCGGGATTGTAAACTTCCCCCTTCTTCGTGGAATGTACCAATGCATAGTCCCCAAACCCCATCCGATCCACTAACATAAACTCCACACCTCCCTCAATTTGATCGTAATACCATATTTTATATGCACGTGCATCAATCTCCATCGTATGTACTTCCTCGGAATTCGGATGACCGAATTTAATCCAAATCCTGCCCCGATCCGTCTTCCAACCGGGGATATCTAAATACCCGAATAAATAATTCGCCTCCTCCAATAATTGATAATGTTGCGTGCGTCGTTCGTTGCCCATCGTAGATGGATCCGGATCCCTTGCCGCCCAAAACTGCCCCAAAAACGACCGCTTCCCCTCCATATTCAACTTCTTTAACCGCCGCTCCTCTTCCGGGGTCATGATATACTTGATATCCGTAAGCGCTTTTTCGATCTGCCCCGAATCCAGCAACGCATAGTCGGTGGGAAACGTGATACGTATTACCCCGTCAGCCTCGGTAATCATCCGCTCGGCGATCTCCGAAGGATGCCACACAAAGAATTTCTTATCCCGGGAAATCTGCCTGCCCGAACTGGAATCCGTCAATGTAATCTTCAACGAATACGTCCCTGATGTAAAAGTAGTCACCGGAAATCCCCCCACCTCCACCAACGATGATCCCATAATCGTTTTGATTTTTCGTGGATAACTGCGATACGAATTCCTTTCAGAATCTAACACTTCCAGATCGATATAGTAGAGCTTCGGAATCCCCTCTTCGTAGGGCAAGTTGTACAATTCCGCATAATACGCCAGCCGCGGCAGCGATTCCCCATACACATTCTGTGGATTAGGATAAACCAGATACCCGTTCTTATGAAACTGGGTATTCCCCGAATCCCGATCCACCCGTATCGCAAATTCCAAATCGGAAATCGCCATCTGATCATCCGGATAATCCGGAATCACCAACTTGTCTTTCCGAACATCCCCTATCCCCCGCTTCCGGTCGATCAACTGGCACTTCAAATCATACGTCCCCGCCCGAATCTGAAACGAAAACACGTGAGGAAGACTCTGCGAACCGGTAATCGTGTTGGTGTTTGACGTGGTATCCACTGCATCCAACGTATCGCTTGCCAATATATCCTTCCCGAGTAAAATAGTACAGACCAACTCGATAGACGCCTCGTAAAACGTGTCTGCACCTTCCGTGACTGGTTCGTAACTGAGATTCATCCTGGGCACCAAGGTATACACTTCCAAATATGCCCAATCATCCTGCAGCTTATAGGAAGCCGCATCCACATGAAACAGAGCACTTGCCCCCCACGCAGGCAGGGCGGACATCAACAGTACCGCCGTCAGTAACAAAATTATCGTACACCGCATGTGTTAATTCCTCCCGCTCTTATTGCACCTCTATTTACTTGTCAACAATGTTAATTTGCTCACCTACGAAAAACGGTAACAACCGCGTAGGGGTTGTCCGCCCACTAACGGAGGCCAATCCCCCCCCCCAACAATCGAACAATCGAGCAATGAGACAATTTAACAATTCAACAATATCTTCTTTCCTTATTGTCTCGGACTTATCCGCCTACGGCGGATTGCACTTGCCACTTGCTACTTGTAACTTGCAACTTGCCACGCTTCTACCCCATAAACCTCCACCAAATCCCCAATATCGGCCAAGTTAATCCGTCTGAACCTTGAGGATTAAAATACTGTACTCCCAACTTAATCCGGAGTGTCTGCCATCCAAACAGCACCCCACCCCCAAACCGCATTCCTTCGAAGGTTAAATCGTAACCTATCTCACCGAGGAACTTTGTTTTATGCGATAAGCTGTATTCAATCCCACCAGAAAGTGATGTACCTGAGGTTATCGCTTCCACTTCCGCATCTTCAATCTCCACATCGGCTTCGAATTTACTGTACCGTCCACCGACATGCAGGTTGGTGCTCGGTCCTAAATAGTTGGTTAAAACTAAATAGGGCGAATAGGATGTAAATGATGTCTCGGCGTTAAATACATCCAGATTGAAATGACCGAAATCAACTCCGGCGGCGACGCCCGTGGTGGATGTTTCCGCCAAACTGACTTTTATATTGGCATTGTAATACTGGACAATGTACAGCAGTAAATTAGTCCCAACCTGCACTTTGTCACTGATCCCGAATCCGATGGGACCTATCCCCACGATGAACTCACCTTTATTGAGAGTATATCCGGTTGGCATCCACAGGTTATTAATAATTGGACGCTCTTCGAATCCCACCAATTCTTCTTCTTGAGCAAAACAGACAGCAGTCACGATAACAATAGATACCATAATGATAACCATGTTCCTCATGATTTCCTCCTCGGTTACTTATCAAGATTTCCCAGAATCAGTTTCCATTCCCTTATCATCCCGTATCCCCTCCACTGTCATCCCCACCGCTTGTCCGCCAAAGGCGGAATGCGGGGACCCAGTCCCATACGGGCTGTCAAGCCCGTCATTGCAAATCCGCCGATTGGTCCGCCAACTGGCGGATGGCAATCCCGCGTAGGGGCTGATTTATCATGCCCTCCCCCCGGCTTGTCCGCCCACCGGCGGATTCCCGGGGGAAACAAAAGGAGGGATAAAACAATCGAAATCCTTATCAACCCCAACGGGGCGTCACAGAGTATCCCGCCTGGGCGGGAAACGCCCCAGGTATCCAATCCACCCAATCCCAAGGGTGGGCGGGTGGGGGATTGTGTGGCAACTTGCCACTTGTAACTTGCTACTTGTAACTTTCCAACTCCACCGACACCAACTTTGATACTCCCTCCTCTTCCATTGTGATCCCGTGCAGTTGGTCCGCCTCCTCCATCGTGCGCTTGTTGTGCGTCACCACAATAAACTGCGTATGCTCGGAAAATGTCCGTAAGATATTGAGAAATCTGTCGATATTGGCGTCATCCAACGGCGCATCCACCTCATCCAGAATACAAAACGGACTGGGTTTGTACCGGTATATCGATAACAATAAGGTAATTGCCGTCAACGCCTTTTCCCCGCCGCTCATCAACCCCAACGTCTTCAATTTCTTCCCCGACGGATTCGCCCAAATGCTGATTTCCGACTCCAAAAGATCCTGTCCTGAGAGGAGTAAATCAGCGTCTCCATCGCCAAATAATTCGCGGAATATTTCCTGAAAATTTCGCCTTATTTTTTGAAAAGTTTCGAAAAATTTTTGCGTGGCGACTTCGTTGATTTTTCCGATGGTATCTTCAAGCATTTCACGACTTTCCACCAGGTCATCACGCTGATTTCTCAAAAATTCGTAACGCTTGTTAACCGACTCGAACTCTTCAATTGCCAATAAGTTAACCGGCTCCATCAACTCGATTTTATGTTTGAGGGCGTTTAACGTTTCTTCATCAAAAATTTCACCCTCTTCATCTTCAATGTTATCAAGAATTTCCAACGGTATATCGTAATCTTTCAGCCTTTCGGTGATTTGTTGGATATCTCCTTGTATTCTCGTGATTTCCAGCTCGTTGCGGTGGCGTTCTCCGGTAGTGGTTTCATGATGTTTACGTGCATCCCTAAGCCTTGACTCTTCATGACTTATGCGCCCTTTAGCCTCCTCTAAGTGCTGCTGCAGCCGGTCCCGCTTCGACCACAAACCATCCCGCTCCTTGAACCGTTCCACCAGTCCTCTCTCCGCTTCAAGTCTACGGTTTTCAATATCTTCTATCTCCTGTCCCGCCCGGCTAACTTCCTCTTCACGGGTCACCATGGACTGGTCCAATTCTTGGAGTTGCTCCTGGATCTGCGACTGCTCTTTTTCCAGATTTTCCAATTTGTTAGAGGCATCCAGAAACGCCATTGTGGCTTTGTTTTCCTTCGCGGTCAACGTTTCCACTCGGTCTTCCATCGTTGTCACTTCCCGACTTACGGTCTTCGTTTTCTTTTCTAACTGCTTAATATCATTTTTACATGCATCTCGTTTAGTAGTGACTAACATCAACCGTTCCTGGAGCTTCCCCTTTTGGTCAACCATCGCTTTTAAGTCTTGTTCCAGCTTGGTATTATATTGATGATGCTGTTCGGAAACGGCAGCCAATCGATTCAACTTTATCCTGGATTCCTCCACCTGCGTTCGGGAAATTACCACTTCAGATTGTTGATTATCAAGGGTTTCGGACACTACCTTTAACTCGTTTTCCACCTTAGAGATATCGCTTGAGTACCGTTTAATATGTTTTTGTTCCTCTACCAATTGGGATTCCAAGTCTTTGATATTTTTCATCCTGCCAATAGTGACCGACGATTGATCGCTGATTTGCCCCCCGCGAAGCATCCCGGTGTGCCAGTATACATCCCCCTGATCGGTCACCACCGTGATACCCTCAGAAGCCGCACTGGACAACAGTTCAGTGCTTGGTTCTCCCTTGACTCCCACCACCGAACCTAAGCGCAGCTCCAACAACGACCGTATTGTACCATCGTTGGTCACCGCATTCATCAATGATCCTTCAACACCATGTTTTTTAAGCGTATCGGCAATGCTTTTTCTATTGCTCTGTTTCTCGACACTATCCAACGTCAAGAAAGTCAGTTGTCCCTTTTTCGCTTTCCGCAGTTTCCCAATGGCATCCAGGGCGGTTTTTCGCGATTCACACACCACCCAGTGGCTTTCATCGCCAAGCACCGCCGCGATCAGCGGTCGCCACCAGTCCGGGGCTTCGATCACATCTCCTAATGTTCCGATAATCCCCGGCAGCTTTTGGTCGAAGAGCCATTGGACCGCTTCCTGCTGGCTGCTGCCTTCTCCCACTGCGGATTGCAGCCAGCTCAACCTGGATTTTAGGGTGTCGATACGATGGGAGATATTGGATAATTCCAGGCGAGATTGTTCCAACGATTCCCGAAGTTTATCCCGCTTAGATACGGTTTCTTCAAATTGGGTGTTTAAGCGGTTAAGCTCCCGTTCGCGAGATTCCAGTTCTTTTTTAACCTGCAGGATTTGGTCTTCGGATTCTGCCAACTGAGTGATACTATGCTTTATCCGATTATCAATCTCCTCCGACTGACCATCTATTTGCTCTAATTTGGCTTCGATACGAGATAGTTCTCCCACCGATTGCAAGTAGGTTTGATGCTGTTGTTCCCAGGTCACTGTCAATCGATCCAAGTTGTCACGAGTCGTCGTCCGCTGATGCTTGACTTCGGCAAGGATATCCTGTGCTTCCTTCAGTACTTCACTGCACTGTTGTCGATGATCAGTTGCCTGGTCAATCCTTCCTTCCAATGACTCCAGGTTCTCACGGATGCGCTTCTGTTTTTCATCGAGTAACAGCTTTTCCCGCGACCACCGTTCCCGGCTTTCCTCCAGGTCGGTACGGCGCTGTTTCATGTGTTTGATGTTCTCTTCGGTGCGGATCAGTCCCGATTCCAGCTTGCTTAAGCGGTTCCCCAACTCTTTTAACTCACGTTCGGTGGTTGCCAGTTCCACTTTGGAGGCTTCCAGTACCGCTTCGCTGCCGCTGATGCTGCCGTCTTGGCGTACCGTTTCTCCGGATAGTTCCGCCAGTTGTTTCTGGTAGGTTTCCAAGCCTGCTGTCAGGGTAATTAGGCTGCGACGGGCTACTGAGGCTTGACCTCTGCGCCAATCCTCCTTCATTTTCATATACCGCTTAGCACGGCGCATCTGCCGTTTTAGACTTCCCGCCTGGCTCTCGACTTCGCGCAGGATATCGCCTAACCGCTCCAGGTCTTCCTGGACGTTTTCCAACTTCTTGGTGGTCTGCTTCCGGCGGTGTTTGTATTTGGATACCCCGGCAGCTTCTTCGAACAGGTGTCGTCGGGAGGAGGGGTCATCACTGAGGATGTCCTCTACCATTTTCAATTCGATGATGCTGTAGGAATCGGGTCCGATTCCGGTGTCCTGGAACAGCTCCACGATGTCCTTTAACCGGCAGGTTTGGTGATTCAACAAGTATTCGCTTTCACCGCTTCGGAATAACCTGCGGGTGACATGGATTTCGGATTGGGGTATGGGTAGCAATCCGCTGTTGTTGTTTAATCCCAATGTCACTTCCGCCAATCCCAGAGGTTTCCGCTGCTGGGTGCCGGCGAAGATAACGTTTTCCATCCGGTCGGAGCGGAGCACTCCGGTTTTCTGCTCGCCCAACACCCAGCGGATAGCGTCCACCACGTTGGACTTTCCGCAACCGTTGGGACCGACGACCGCTGTCATCCCCGGCTTAAACGGGATTCTGGTTTTCCGGGCGAAGGATTTAAATCCGGCAATTTCGACTTGTGATAGTACCATTAGATGTCAACTTCAGTCTATTTTTTTACATCGATGACGAAAATGCTTGGTTTTTGGAATTTATCAGTAAACGAGTTTTGAATTAACGTAGAATCATCGCTATAGTGCATATAATCTGCCCACACTAATCCGTGAAACATCCCAATTCCATCACCTATAACATTGCCCTGTTCACCCTGAAAAGGTCCATTCACCGCCGACAAAATAAAGTAAAATTCCGAAATATTTTCCACACTACCAATCTCAGATAAATTAGGGAAAATCTGCTGTGGTGAAAAATATATTGATGTTTCAGTCGCTAAAGTATCTACAATATGATCATGAACTGACTCCAAGACACCCTGTAGGTTTCTATAATTATAACTAACAACAAAGATGATCCGATAGAAATCTGCACCTGTAGAAGAGGTCCACTCAGCAGATAAGGTATCATTAATTGTAATATTACTTGTGTCGGGTTCAAGGGATGTCAATTCAAATGGACCTGGGATAGTAATCTCTGCAAAAGCCAAACCGGGCTCACCATTCGCTTTTTCGTAACTAACAGTTAAGCGTGCTGGATCTCCCTCAGATATAGGAAAATTCAAATGGTGAAATAATGAACTAAAATCCATCCAATGCCAAATCGGACTTTGCATTTCACCAAAGAAACTATAGGGAACTTGGATTTCATTAATTTCAACTTATGCACTTTACCTTTCTGATTTTTTAAGAAGGCCAACCGAACCTATCCCTCTACCTCAACAGTCATGGCGAGAAGTCTGTGATTTTTTAAAGATACAAAACTTTAAATGTGCT
>CBDVBD010000016.1:0-33858 GCA_965372135.1 uncultured bacterium
GTAAGGGGAAGGAATTATGGTTAAATGTCAGGCATTAATAGGGATAGTAATGCTGATGTGGGGATGGTGCGCGGAAGCTTACGGGGAAAGCTATGTGCTGAACCTGGAAGATTGTACATGGATTGATGGGGATGGAAATCCGCGGACAAAAGCGGAATTGAATGCGATTTTAGAGAATCATTCCAAATGGATTCATAAATTAAGTGAGCTAGTAAAAAAAAGCAAAGAAGAAAATGAAAGTCCAAATATTGTAGAACTTAGATTTCTTGAATATTTAAATTATGGAACAGGTTCATTACCGGACTTAACTCAAAGAGAACTGGATGAACTATCCAAGGACACTCTTCGTTGCAGGTTTAGTTCAGCAAAATTGCCTGGACTAATCATAAATAACGCATCACTTATGGGAGCGATCTTAGATAGATCAATATTGTGGCACATCAATTGGAGTAAAGTAGACTTAAGGGGTGCTGACTTCAGGTGCGCTAGGTTGTATAAAGGAAATTTAAGTAATGCAGATCTACGAGGCGCGAATCTGACAGGTTCAAATCTAGTAAGCACAAATTTAGCGGGGGCACAATTACGAAATGCCAATTTGTATGATGCAAGATTTGAACCAGAATCGTTGCCTGACCCGAAGGATATTGCATTTGCTAAGAATTTGGAATTTATGACATATATAGAGAATCCAGCGTCCCTTATTCAATTGAGACAAGAGTTATTCAACACAGGTTTTAAAAGGCAAGCGAAACTGGTGAATGAAGTACTACATGGGAACGATCCAAGCTATGCCAAAAAGTGTTTAAAAAAGATATTCTTTGACATAACCTGTAAATATGGAGTGTGGTGGGCGTTCCCTTTCTTTTATATTCTAATCGCTGGAATTATATCGACAATTCTCTATTTCTTTGCTATTGACAATAAGGGGCAAACGGGGATTTTTATAGTTACACCGTTCGTAAAACGTAATAGAATGAACAACTCCGAATTTTATATACGGAAGTTGTCAAGTTATCGTCTTTTAGGATATAGACGTAATCCCACGTGGAGGAAGGTACGTATTGCTTTGCTTTTTAGTCTAATGAGTTCGCTGAGAGTAGGTTTTCGTGAATTTAGTCCTATAGAGTGGTTAAGAATGTTGCAACATAGAGATTACGAACTTATAGCCCGCGGTTGGCCAAGAAGAATTTCAGGAGTTCAGTCAGTGATAAGCATATATATGTTTGTAATGGTAATACTTAGCCTGTTTGGTGGTGGATTCTTTAATTATTAATTTAAATATTCATTCACTATATGCAGTAACACTTTTGCGGAACAAACGTTCAGATATGGAGTATAATGGGTATGATGGCGGCATATAAAAGGAAACAAGCATGAGTCCAAGACAGAAGGAATTTGATCCGGACGAAGCACTGGACAAGGCGATGCAGCTTTTCCGGCAGAAAGGGTACGAAGCCACGTCCATGCAGGATTTGGTGAGCGATATGGGGATCAACCGGTTTAGTATATACCAAACCTTTGGGGGGAAACACGAATTGTTTATGGCGGCATGCCAGCGATACCGGGATATGGTGGATCAGCAGATGATCGAACCGTTGATCGACAGCGAATCTGGACTGGAAGGGATCCGGGAGTTTTTCCGTCGGCTGGTTCAAAGTACCGATTCACCTACCTCCCATTGGGGGTGTTTGATTACTAACACCACAGCGGAAAAGGCTGCGGGTGACTTGGAACTTCAGCGCTGCGTCCGGGATTTCTGGGAGCATTTGGAAGAAGCATTTTTCGGTGCACTGGTAAAGGCTCGGCAGGCAAAGGAAATATCCGCCGACCATAATCCGCAGAGTCTGGCGGAATTTCTGGTCAACGCAGTCAACGGAATCAACGTGTTACATAAAGTGTTCCAGGATTCGGGAAAAGTTAAGCGTATGGTAAATATAACGTTGGAAGTTTTGGATTAGATTCGGGATGTGTTTTTTTTGCCCATTAACGGAACAGTCGTTCAGAAAACAAAATATTCTATATGTAACCTTAAGAGGAAACTATGTTTACCAGTATCAATGATTTTGAGGAACGTTGGATAGGACAAGTGGCAGCGACCAAGAAGATTTTGGGGGTATTGACCGATCAGGCTTTGGGACAGCAGGTGGCGGATGACCATCGGACATTGGGACGGATGGCATGGCATATCGTTACTACAGTTCCCGAGATGATGTCACAGACCGGATTGTCGTTTGAGGGGATGAAAGAAGATGCGCCGATGCCGCAAACTGCGGAAGAAATTAAAGAATCGCATGAGACGGCATCCTCGGAGTTACTCAATCAAGTGAAAGCGAAGTGGGGGGATGAGGATTTGATGGTGGAAGATGACCTTTATGGGGAAAAGTGGAAACGGGGAACCACGCTGCAAATCCTGATGGATCATGAAACGCACCATCGGGGGCAGATGACGGTGTTGATGCGGCAGGCGGGGTTGAAGGTTCCGGGGATTTTCGGACCATCCAAGGAAGAATGGGGGCAGTATGGGATGGAAGAACCGAAGATTTAGTTTTCGCATGAAAGCCCACCAGTGCAAATGGTGTTTAATAATATCGTTTTATCAGAATCGATTTGAGAAAAACCCAATTGTTAATTTCCTATTGGAATTGACGTTGGGTTTTGTTATATTAGGATGTTAGGTAGAGTGTAGATTTAGGTGGTTGGGGTCTTGAGGGTAATAAAACCAAGGGTAATACCAGGAATTGGATGAGGATAACGGCGAGGGGGTTAGTAGTGTTGTGGGCGGGGTTTTGGATTTTCTTTGCGGTTGCCAGTGTGTTGAGTGAAGGGATCAGTACCACCGGGTTTTGGGTAGTGTGCGGGATGATCCTGGTTTTCGGAGGCAGCGCCGGTGTGGGTTGGACTGGGAAACCGGTAGCGGCATGGTTGCTGATTGCAGAGGGGTTGGTAGTATTGATAGGCTATCCGTTGTGGATGGGCAGTCAGTTTCCTGTTATAACCATTGTGTCTGTTATTTTGACTATGGCGGTGCCGCCGTTGGTGTCCGGATCGATGATGTTGATATTATGGCAGAAATCGCGGGTAAAGGGTACTTCACCGCCTGACAATTAACTTGTTAGGTGGTTATATTAAGAGAGCAATATCGGTTTGTATTTTAGGTTTACCGTCTGGTTTATTGCCAGTCTATTTATGGCGATCATCCCAGTCCATGTAGCCGCTGTATCATTTTCTAAATCCGGTTTGTGGACACATTTACGTTATGATGGGGTGACGGCGATAGGTTCACCGGATTATTATCAGTGGGGGGTAAGCGGTGATCTTGTGGTACAGAACGCGCTGAAAAAGGTGGTGCGGGATGTGGGGTATGCCGCGAAGACTATAGTGATTGATATGGGGTATGTGTACAGCGCGCCGGTTCGGATCACGCCGCGGAGTGCGTTGTGGACTGGAGGGATATTGGCGGTAGGGGGATTGATTTATGCCTATGACCAGGAAATATACGACGCCATGAAGGATGTCGAATTCGACAGTTGGTATCGACCGGTTCGGGAAGTGGGGGAAGCATTCGAACCGTTTGGTTATATGGGATTTGCGAACAAGTATTATATCGGGGCTTTTGTACTGGGGTATGTGACGGGGATCGAGCCGATGGTGTATATATCCGCCGACATTTTGGAGTCGTATGTTGTGGCGGGGGGATTGAAGAATGCGGCGACCATCGCTGTGGGAAGGCGGCGACCACATGAAAAGTTGGGACCGAGGAGTTTTAAGTTTAACGTCGGAACGTCGTTTCCATCGGGGCATGCGTCCAGTATTGTGCAGTTGGCGGCGGTGATGTCGCACCATGTGGATTATCTGCCGTTTCAGGCGGTGATGTACGGAATTGCCGGGGCGGTGTGTCTGCAGCGGGTGACGTCGGATAACCATTGGGCGTCGGATGTGTATTTCGGTGCGGTGTATGGGTGGTTGATTACCCGGGAATTGTTGCGGCGGAATAGTGCACGGCGCCTCAGGGTGGTGCCGGTTAGTTTTGACGGGGGGAATGGAGTGGGATTGGGAGTGATGGTTGGATTATGATGCGAGCAAGCGAGTAAGTTTGTGTCGGGTGGCGGCATCCTACGGGACACACAGAGAGTTCAGAAAAATGATAAGTTAAAGTGAGATGATAATGAATTTTCGAATCGCCATTTCATTTTTATTGATGTTGCTGCTTTTGGGATTAGGACAACTGGCAGCGGCGGACACTCATCTGAAAGTCGGAGTGTATCAGAACAAGCCCAAGGTGTTCGTGGATCAGGAGGGGAATGCTCAAGGGTTCTTTATCGATATTATTGAGTATATCGCTGGGGTTGAAGGGTGGACGGTGGAATACGTCCCCGGTAACTGGGAGCAATGTTTGGAACGACTGCGAGCCGGTGAGATCGATTTGATGGTGGACATCGCCTTTTCGGAGGAACGGGCGGAAATTTACGATTACCAGAATTTAACGGTAGTAAATAATTGGGCTCAGCTCTATGTACGGGGTGAAGATATTCCATCAATACTGGATTTGGAAGGGAAGAAGGTGGGGGTATTGACTGGGGATATCTCTTACCAGCGATTCCAGGAACAGTTGGAACTGTTCGGAGTCGAGGTGGAATTTGTGGAGGTTAAAAAATTTATCGATATCTTTCAAATGTTGGAAGAGCACAGCGTGGATGCAGGGTTAATCAGCCGGTTGTTCGGGGTGGAATATGAGGGGGATTTTTCGGCAGAACGGTCGCCGATAATCTGCTGTCCGATGGAGCTGCGTTTTGCGGCGCCTAAGGGAAAAAACCGGCTGGTGTTGGACGTGATCGACCAGCATTTGGCGGAATTGAAGGTGGATAAGGGGTCGGAGTATTACCAGGCTCAGGAGCGGTGGTTGGGGGAGGAGTTCAGTATGGCAACGCCGATTCCGCACTGGATATGGTGGACATTGGGATCATTGGCGGCATTTGCATTGATATTATTCCTGCATCATAACGTATTACATGCCCGCTTGCACTTCATGACGGCAGAACTGAGGAAAAAGAACACAGCGCTGGAGGGTGAAATTCAAGATCGGGTAAAAGCGGAAGAGGAGCTTCGGAATTATCAAAAGCATTTGGAAGAAATGGTGGAAGATCGTACTCGGGATTTAAGTGAAAGCCGGACGAAATATAAACTTTTGGCGGATAATGTGTCCGACACGATTTGGACGATGGATTTGAATACCCGGTTTACCTATGTCAGCCCATCGGGTTTCAGGATGTCTGGGTACACGGTGGAGGAGATGAAGGGGAAGACGTTAGCTGATATGTTAACACCGGCATCGTTGGCAGTGGCGATGCAGTCCATGCAGGAGCGGTTTGAGGATCCTGATGCGCCTGATACGGTGAGTTTGGAATTGGAAATGATAAAGAAAGACGGGACAACAATTTGGGCGGGAGTGTCGTCCACGATTATGCGAGATGAAGAGGGGAATGTCACTGGATTATTGGGCGTAACTCGGGATATTTCTGACCGGAAGGCAGCGGAAGAAGCACTCAGGGTGTCGGAGGAGAAGTTCCGAAATATTGTGGAATCCTCGCCGATGGGGATGCATATGTACCATTTGGAGGAAGATGACCGGTTGGTGTTTGTGGGATCTAATCCAGCCTCGGACAGGATACTGGGAATGGACAACACGCAGTTTGAGGGGATGACGATTGAGGAGGCGTTTCCCGGGATTACCATGACGGAAGTGCCGGACAAGTATCGGGAAGTGGCATCCACCGGGAAACCGTGGCAGACGCAGGAAGTCAGTTACGAGGACGAGAAAATCCGTGGTGCATTCGAGGTACATGCGTTTCAGACGGCGCCAGGGAAGATGACTGCCGCGTTTTTGGACATCACCGACCGGCAACGGGCGGAAGAGGCGTTGAAGGAAAGCGAAGAACGATATCGCAGCATTTTCGAGAATGCCACCATGGGGATTTTCCGGACTACGCCGGGAGGGCGGGTGTTGACAGCCAATCCTGCGACAGCTAAAATGATGCGGTATGATTCGGTGCAGGAGGTATTGGATACGGTTACAAATTTGTCGGAGCAGGTCTATGAAAATCCGAAAGATCGGCAGAAGGTGTTGGAGATGATGCAGGAAAAGGGGCAGGCGTCGGCCGAGGTTCGACTGAAGCGGAAGGACGGAACTTCGATCGATGCGCAATTGAAAATGTGGGTTGTGCAGGACGAGGACGGGGGAGTGCGATTTATAGAGGGTTTTATCGATGATATTACGGCAAGAAAGGAAGCCGAAGAGAAAATAAAGATCTATCAACGCATTTTCATGTCCACCAGTGACGGAATTGCAATTTATGATATGGAGGGGTATGTGATAGACATGAATCCTTCAATGGAGAAGGCACTTGGGATGTCTGTAGATGAGATTAGAGGGAAACATCCCGATGAATTTTCACCGATGGAGCACAAAGAAACAATGATAAAGGAAATTGAAAAACAGGTTAGAGAGTCCGGTGAATTTCGAGGGGAAGCTAGTTATTTAACAAAGGATGATACCAGGACGTATGCTGATTTGTCGGTGTTTCCCATTACTCATAAAGATGGATCTGGATGTCTAGTGGGGATTGGTAGGGATATTACGGAACGGAAGGAAGCGGAAGAGAAGATAAAGAAAACCAATCAGGAATTACAGACCGCGCTTAAAGATCTAAAAGCGACTCAAACCCATTTGGTGCAGTCGGAAAAGATGGCGTCGTTGGGGCGGTTGGTGGCGGGAGTAGCGCATGAATTCAACAATCCGATTGGGGCGGTGCAGAGCAGTAACGACACGTTGAAGAATAGTATTGGGAGGTTAGTGACGTTGTGTGCGCCGATTGTGGAGGAGAAAGTTCCGGAAAAAAAGCAGCTTGCAAAGTTGATGAAGGTGATTCGGGACGCCAATCAGGTGATCGAAAACGGCACCGAACGGGTGGCTCTGATCGTCCGGCGGATGAAGGCGTTTGCCCGGCTGGATGAAGCGGATTGGCAGTTGGCAGACCTGCATCAGTGCATCAATGACAGCCTGCATTCCTTGCCGCGTGGGTGGGATGAACGGATTACGATACGGAGGGATTTTGGGGAATTGCCGATGGTTGCGTGTTATCCGGCGCAGGTGAATCAAGTGTTGCACACTGTGTTGAATAATGCGGGGGCAGCGATCGAGGGGAAAGGGGAAATCCGAATTGAGACGGCAGTGGCGGGAGATGATGTTGTGATTACGGTGGAGGACAGCGGGGGAGGGATACCGAAAAAAGAATTAGAAAAGATTTTTGATCCTGGGTACACTACGAAAAGCCGGGGGGTGGGCACCGGATTGGGATTGGCGATCAGTTATCAGATTATGGAAGAACATAAGGGGAGTATTGAGGTGGACAGCAAACCGGGGAAGTGGACGGAGATTCGGTTACGATTTCCGACTGGAAATTGACAGAAAAATTCAAAAAATTGTGTTTTGTGCGAACTAAATTGCAATTGCAGAGTCTAATAAGGTAGAACCCCTAATCCAGAGAGGATTTGAAAGGAAGTGATACCTTAAAACGACACCTGAATTGTTAGATTAGTACTGAAGAAAATGTCTCGTGTTTAGTAGTGTGGTTGGTTTGTGAGTGAGTGCCTTGTCTTGCTCGACCTCCGGCAGGAACATTATTGGACGGAGCCGGTCAAAATGAACTGAGAGGTCTGCAATGCAAGAGAATAGACTTTATGTCGGAAATTTAAACTATGCCTGCACCAATGAACAACTATCAGAATTGTTCGCCGATCATGGCATGGTCAAAGATGTGACAATCATCGAAGGGCGTGGATTCGGATTTATAGAACTTGAAAACGCCCAAGAAGCTGAAGCCGCAAAGGAAGCGTTGAACGACACCGAATTCTTAGGCAGAACATTGCGTGTCAACGAAGCGCATCCGCCGAAAGATAAAAATCAGAGCGGTTTTAATCGACCAAATTAGACGATTTCTTACCAATAACATAGTTTGAACTCCAACCGTCATTTGCTTTTATGGTGAGGGAACGGGAGGAGTTCACTCTGTCCGTTTTTGAAGTTAGCAAGAGAATCTTAGGGTAAATTATGAGTGCAGCGACCGGTAAAGATGGAATAGTGATGTTAAGGCAATGGTTGTCCCGGCTGCGCCATCGGGGGAAATTATTGGCATTAAGCAGCGGCGGGATATGGACGGGAGTTATTGTGGTGGCACTGCTGATGGTGATACCGGTGCTGGAGGCGGTATTCCGGTTTACTCCATCCGGTCGGTGGGCGTTGGTGATTGTATCGGCAGGTTTAGCGGGGATTGTGGCGTTGCTTGGGGTGTTGAGTCCAACAGTTTCGCTGATGTTCCTAAAGACCAAACCGCGGGATCAGGCGCTGGCACGGTTGGTGGGACGGAAGGTGCCCGATATTCGGGACCGGTTGTTAAATGCGCTGCAATTGGGGCGGATGTTCGACAATCCCCGGGAGCAGTACAGCCAGGATTTGGCGGTGGAAGCGATTGACCGGGTGGCGGAGGATTTGGATGCGGTGGAACTCAAGCAAGTTCGGGGTACGGATGGGGTGTCGAGGGCGTTTAAGGTGTTAGGGGGCACGGCAGCAGCGCTGGCAGTGGTGTATTTGATCGGGAGTGCGCCACTCATGGCGTCGCTTAATCGATTGTCGCATCCGTCGAAGGATTTCCCCCGCCCGATGCCGTTCCAGTTGTTGGTGTCGCCGGGGGATACCAAAGCATTGAAGGGGGATACGGTGTCGGTGGAAGTGGTGGCGCAGGGCGGTGTGCCGAAACAGGTACAGCTATTTACGCTGTTGGATTCTCGCAAGGAACCGGACGAATACCTGCTGGATGCCGTGATGGATACGGTGTTTCGGTATCAGTTGGGACCGGTGCGGGAATCGATGAAATATTGGGTGAAATCGGGACCGGTGACGGCGGGTCCTTATCATCTATTGGTTCGGGAACGTCCGTTCGTGCGCAGTCTGCAGGCAAAGGTGATTCCGCCGGCGTATTCGAAACTGCCGGTGACATTTGGGGAAGATAATGTGGGGGATGTGACGGCGCTCCTGGGTTCCAAGGTGGATCTGTTCGCCCAGGCGAATCTGGAATTGGCAGAGGGGTGGTTGGAGATAGTGACGGCGGAAGGGGACAGCAGCCGCCAGGATTTGGAGGTGCTGGGGAATCGGCTCAACGGGCAGTTGTCGGTGATGGAAGATTTCGTGTACCGGATTCGGCTGCAGGATTATGAAGGGATTACGGACCGGGATCCGATTTGGTACCGGGTGACGACGCTTCTGGACCGGGAACCGGTTGTGAAAATCGTACAGCCGCCAGGGGATGTAGAAGTGACGGACGCAATGTTGATTCCGATGTTGGTGGAAGCGTTGGATGATTTCGGGATTTCCAAGATGGCGCTACGCTTCCATCTCGCCAATATCATGGATCCGGAAGATTTGAGTCTGGATGATTACAAGTCGGTGGATTTGAAGTACTTGGTTGACAATGATGGGCTAGTGCGCAGTGACTGGCTGTGGGATTTGGACCCGTTGAATTTGCTGCCGGAAGACCAGGTGTCGTTCTATGTGGAAGTGTGGGACAATGATGTGGTCAGCGGACCCAAGCGGGGGCGCAGTGAGTTGTTGACGATCAGGTATCCGTCGTTGGAGGATTTATACGCCGAGACCAATCAGACCCAGGAAGATATGGCGGAAGAGTTGATGGAAACGTTGGAAGCGGCTCAGGAATTGGCGGAGGCGATGGAGGAAATCACCGAAGAGTGGAAGCGAAACCCTGAAATGACGTGGGAGGAGGAACAACGACTGGAACAGGTGATGCAGCGGCAGCAGGAGTTGTCGGAAACGGTGCAGGAAATCCAGCAGCAAATGGAGGAGATGATCAGCAGCCTACAGGAAAATTCGTTATTTACTCAGGAGACGCTGGAAAAATACATGGAACTGCAGGAGTTGTTCCAGCGGGTAGCCACTGAAGAATTGCAGGAGGCGATGCGGAAGCTGCAGGAGGCGATGCAGCAGCAGAACCCGGAAGATTTGTTACGGGCAATGGAAGAATTCCAGTTGACGCAGGAACAGTTCGAAAAGGCGTTGGACCGGTCATTGAACATATTGAAACAATTGGAATTGGAAATGAAGATGGATGAACTGGTGAAGCGGGTGGATGAGTTATTGGAGCGCCAGGAATCCATCAATCAGGAATTGGATGGGGCGAAGGACGACCAGTCCCTGAACGAATTGGCGGAACAGGAAAGCGATATGGCGTCGGATATGGAATCGTTGGAAAAGGAATTCCAGAAGGCGCAGGAGATGGCGGAAGATGCCATGGGACAGCAGCCGCAGGAGATGCAGGACATCGACCAGTTCTTGGATCAGGAACAACTGCCCACGCAGATGCAGTCGATGGCGTCGTCTATGTCCAGCCAGCAAAAGAGTTCGTGCAAGAAAAAAGGGGGAAAAATATCCAGCGACCTGAATCAGTTAAGCCAGATGATGCAGTCGGCGAAGCAGAGTATCATGCAGCAGAAGATGGATGAGCTGCTGGCGGCATTGGAACGCGCCACAGCGAATTTGCTGCGGTTGTCGTTTGGGCAGGAAGGGGTGCTGGACGAGGCTCAGGATTTGGACGCCGCCAGTCCGCGGTTTGACGATGTGGCGACACGGCAGCAGGATATGCGGTCGGGGTTGACGCGGGTGGCGGATTCGGTGTATGCGATTTCCCGGGAGACGTTTTTTATCAGCCCGCAGATCGGAGCGGCGCTGGGGGAAGCGATGCAGAAAATGGACAACAGTATCAATGGGTGCAATCTGCGGGACCCACGTCGGGTGGCGCAGAGCGGAAGGGCTGCGATGGGAGCCTTGAACCGGTCGGTGATACTGATGCAGCAAGCGGCGGATCAGATGTCCAAATCGTGTTCCTCCACCGGTGGGGAAGAAATGATGAAGCAGTTGTCGCAGATGTCGTGTCAGCAGGAAGGGTTGAACCAGAACACCATGTCGCTGTTCCAGGGCAACCAGGGGCAATGGTCGATGCAGGAACAGCGTACTATGCGGCGGCTGGCGGCAGAACAGGGGCAGCTTCAGAAGTCGTTGGAGGAATTGGCGCGGGAAGCGAACGAAACGGAAAATATGATGGGAAGGCTGGACGAGGTGGGGAAGCAGATGGGGGATGTGGCTCAGGAATTGCAGGATTTGAATTTGAACGAACGGACGCTCCGGCGGCAGGAGAAGATTTTAACGCGGTTATTGGATGCCCAGCGGTCGGTCAGGGAGCGGGAATACAGCCCGAAACGGAAGTCGCGCACCGGCGAGGATATAGTGCGAATCTCTCCTCGTATGCGCGATCCCCACACCGATGCGGAATCGATCCGGCAGGATTTATTGAAGGCGTTGGAAGGGCATTACGTGCGGGATTACGAACGTCTGATCCGGATGTATTTCGACGCCTTGGCAAGGGAAAGTGCAACAAAATAATGTGGATCGATAATTATTAATAAAACCACTAGTTAAGGTATTATTAGAGGGATACTTGTGAAAAAACAACTAAAATATGATGAGATCGGTTATTGGTCAGAAGTAAAACTAGACATAATAAAGGAATATGCGGCTGCATACTCCACAATTCTGAGTGCGCAAAGGAACCCATCACTAGATCATATTTATATCGATGCTTTTGCAGGTGCTGGTGTTCATATGTCGAAGACTAGCGGAGAATTTATCTTAGGCAGTCCACTGAATGCACTAAATGTGAACCCAGCCTTTCGTGAATATCATTATATTGACTTAGATGAATTGAAAATAGAATCACTCCAACATTTGGCTGGATCACGTTCTGACGTATTTTATTATCCAGGAGACTGCAATCTAATATTACCTGAAAAAGTTCTTCCAAGAGCTCGATATAAGGACTACAGACGTGCACTCTGTATCCTTGATCCTTATGGTCTTCACATAGACTGGGAAGTTATACAAATGTGTGGGCAGATGAGATCCATAGAGATTTTTGTAAATTTCTCCATTGGTGATATGAATAGAAATATATTATGGCGTAATCCAAGTGCAGTATCCTCGAAACAGACAGATAGAATGAATAAAAGTTGGGGTGACGAATCATGGAGAGATATAGCTTATGTTGAGTCTCCCCAAACAAGTTTGTTTGGAAAAGAAGAAAGAATCAAAGTGAAGAATGAACAAATGGCTGAAGCTTATCGAAAGCGACTAAAAGAAATTGCTGGCTTCAAGTGTGTTCCAAAACCGATGCCGATGCGAAACAGTGTGAACTCTGTCGTGTATTATTTGTTCTTTGCATCGCACAAACCCGTGGCAGAGGATATTTTAGAGGCTATTTTCAAGAAATACGAGAATAGGCAGGTGCTTTAATGGCTGGCAATTCTACGATAGAATGGACGGGGCATACTTGGAATCCAATTACTGGATGTACGAAAATTAGTGCCGGATGCAGGAATTGCTATGCAGAACGGATCGCACATCGGTTACAATCCATGGGACAACCACGGTATGTCAATGGGTTTAAAGCAACTATCCATCCCGATGCACTTTCTATACCGCTAAAATGGAAGAAACCCAAATTAGTGTTTGTTAATTCCATGAGTGATATGTTTCATGAAGATGTGCCGTTTGAATTTGTGTTGAAAATATTTAAAGTGATGGAGCAAGCGTCACACCACATTTTTCAAATACTTACAAAGCGTTCAGAATATATGATGGAAATGAGTCCGAAGATACAGTGGCCATCGAATGTGTGGATGGGAATCAGTGCTGAAAATAGTGATAATCTGTATCGGATTGATCATTTGCGACAAATATCTGCAACAGTAAAATTCATTTCTTTTGAACCACTATTGGGTCCAATTTACAATATTGATTATACAGGGGTTGACTGGGTGATTGTGGGTGGAGAATCTGGACCAAAAGCAAGAGCGATATCACCGGTTTGGGTAGAAAGCATACGTATACAAAGTGAAAATGCCGGAGTTCCATTCTTTTTTAAACAATGGGGCGGTAAAAACAAGAAGAAAGCTGGGCGTGAACTTAATGGTAAGATCTGGAACGAGATGCCTGCATTGACTAGTCCAGTAATGTTAAAATAATGACAATGAGTGCATTTTTAGGAAAGAATTGATGATATTACGAAAAGGCATATTCTGGCTATTGTTTGCGACTTTAGTTGTAATTGGAAATGTCGCACTTGCGCAGGAGGTTCGGGAGGGGCAGACGGCGGTGGATGATGGAGAGAAAAAACCACCTGCGGTGCAATTTCGGCAGCAAAATCAAGAGCAGCGTCTAAGCCGGTCGGCTCGGAGGTTCGAAGATCAAGGGGACTTTGAGCGGGCGATTACACTCTATCAGAAATTAACGGAATTGAATCCCAACAATCCCGGATATTACGCCGCGATACTTCGTAATTTGCTGTACCTAAAGGATTACCCGCGGGCATTGGATTTGATCGAACAGTATAAGCTGCGAAGTGCCGGCAAAACTACTGCGGATATGTTGAGTGGGTTCAGCCTGGAAATCGACCGGGGAGAAGTGCTGCACAAGATGGGGATGGCGGATAGTGCGATGGTGTTGTGGCGGCAGGCGTTGGACGGGGTGGGATATAACCAGTCGGCGTACAGCAAAGTTGTGCGCACCATGATGGCGAACCGGCTGTTGGATGAGGCGGTGGCAATTGTCACCCAAGCTCGGGAACGTGGGGCTAATCCGCGTTTTATGGCAATGGAATTGGCGTTGATTTACCGAGCCAGGATGGAATACACCGACGCCACCACTGAATTCCTGAAGGTGTACCAGCATCAACCCACCCGCTTTTCGATGGTGCAGAAGGAGTTGTCCCGGTTTCCGGAATCCGAAAGCGTGGCGGACAGCGTGATCAAGGCGTTGCGGAATGCGCTGCCGGAAGACCATGACGGAGCGGTGCGGAAGCTGTTGGTGGGGTTTTTGATTCGGAACCAGCGTTACGACGATGCGCTGCTGGAGGTGCAGATATTGGATTCGTTGTCGAAGCAACCCGGTAAGAACGGGTTTGATTTCGCCCAGTGGTTTCTGCGGGAAGACCAGATCAGCCACGCCAGGTCGTTGTTTCAGGGCGTGGTGACCAAGGAGCAGGTTCCGGATGGGTTGAAGGTGGCGGCTCGGCTGGGACTGGCGCGGTGTCTGGAACAGGAAGGGCGTGCGGAAGAAGCGGTTATACAGTACGAAGAATTGGCGCAATTAGGGTTGAGACGTCCTGAAGGCAGGGAAGCCCGGTTTCGTGCCGGAGTGGTGCGGTTGCATGATTTGGGGAATTTAACGGGGGCTCAGGCGGATTTCCAGGCGTTGTTAGCGGCGGGATTATTCCGGATCGGCAACCAGGAGGTGGGATTGTGGTTGGGCGATTGCTATGTGATGGGAGGGGATTTGGAGTCAGCAGAGCAGTCCTATGACCAGGCGGTGGGGAGGGGACGTCAACGTGGGGATTCGGTACCGGCGGTGCTTAATACCCGGCTGGCGCGGCTGGTGTTGTGGCAGGGGCGGTTGTCGGATGCGGCGGAGCGTTTGAAGAATGTGGTCAGGGGCAAGCTGGATGACGACGATACCAACGATGCCTTAGTGTGGTCGTTGTTTTTGACCGCCGCAAAGGGGGATTCAGAGGCGGTGATACCGTTTGCCCGGGGGGATTTGATGTCATTTCAGGGGCAGCATCAGGAGGCGATCGACGCGTTCCAGAATGCCCGAGAGGTGACGCCTGGTGGGCGCGTGGCGCAGGAATCGTTGGTTCGAATTGCCTTAGAGTACCGGGCGTTGGGGCAGCCGGCGTCGGCAGTGGATTCGCTGCGATTGTTTTTGGCGGCGTACCCGAACAGTATCAATCGGGATGACGTCCAATTTCTGTTAGGGGATATTCTGCAGCGGGATTTGGGAGATATTCCGGCTGCGATCGAACAGTACGAGCAGTTGTTGATCGAAAGCCCGGGCGGGATGCACACCGAAGAGGTACGACGGCGGATACGGGAGTTGGAAGCCTATCGGCAATCTTGACAGAGTGTGAAAGTTAAAAAGTTAAAAAGTGTGAAAGATGTGGTGTCAGACAAATTTGTCTGACACCACGCATTATTAATCAATTAAAGCTTGATTTAATACGATGTAATAATTATTTTAAGTTTATGGATAGGATAAGTTGTATTCGGAAGTGGCTGTTGGTTGTTCTTTTGATTGGGGTGCTGGGGATGCCGGTGGTGTCTCCGGCGCAGAAGATATTGATTCCGATGGATTTGACACAGACGGATCATCTGAAAGCCTACGGGGTGGCGTATTGGGTGCTTCAGCACGGGATCAACGTGGAGTGGCTGCTTAATTACCGTGACGGATCGTTTTTGCTGGATGCGTTTCCAGAGTTGGAACGGGAATGCCGGCTTCGTGGGGTGGTTTATCAGACGGTGTCCGGATCGCAGGTAGCCAGTATTTATGCCACCATAGAGCAGCAGAACATGGAAAATGTGCTGCTGGAAAAAGCGCCCAAGGTGGGGGTGTATGTGCCGCCCACCGCGGAACCGTGGGATGATGCAGTAAGGCTGGTGTTGGAGTATGCGGAAATTCCTTATGAATCACTGTATGACGAGGAGGTGCTTCTGGGGAAGTTGAGTGAATACGACTGGCTGCATCTACATCACGAGGATTTCACCGGGCAGTACGGGAAGTTTTATGCCATGTACCGCCATGCAGCGTGGTACATGGAGCGGCAAGCCAATTATGAAGACAGGGCTCAGCGGTTGGGTTTCGACAAGGTATCACGGGAAAAGCTGGTGGTGGCGCATGGAATACGGACGTATGTGCGGCAGGGGGGATTCATGTTTGCCATGTGTTCGGCGACGGATAGTTACGACATTGCATTGGCGGCGGCTGGAACCGACATTTGTCATGCCGTGTTCGACGGGGATGCTCCCGATCCGGACTGCCAGGAGAAGCTGGATTATTCCAAGTGTTTTGCTTTCGAGAATTTCCGGTTGATTACCGATCCGATGGTGTACGAATTTTCCGATATCGATGTGACTCCGTTGACCGGGAGGTCGCCGCGGGGGGATGCCGGGGATTATTTCACGTTGTTCGAGTTTTCGGCGAAAGTGGATCCGGTGCCGACCATGCTGACCCAATGTCATACCTCGGTGATCAAGGGATTTATGGGGCAGACCACGGCGTTTCGGAAATCGCTACTGAAGCGGTCAGTGACCATTTTGGGCGAGGTGGAAGGGGCGGACGAGGTCAAGTACATTCATGGGAATACCGGGAAGGGGACGTTTACGTTTTACGGGGGGCATGATCCGGAAGATTACCGGCATCAAGTGGGCGACCCGCCTACCAATCTCACCCTATACAAAAACTCACCAGGATACCGGCTGATTTTAAATAATATCCTATTTCCCGCAGCTAAGAAGAAGAAACAGAAGACATAAAATCAAAGATTTGAAATCCCAAACTGGAGGAATTATGACCCAGGTTACCAGGGGTTGTTTAATATTGATATTATCGCTGTGTGTCCTATCGCCGGTGATGGCAGATGATCCGTCATCGGCGGTGTTGGATATCATGCAGCAGGAGTTGGACAGGGCAGTCGGGAACCTTACCGATGCGGGGAACACACCGTTGTACTATTTGCAGTACTCGGTGACGGAACTGCGTAATTTCAATTTGACGGCTACCAATGGGGCGTTTAATGCTCCCCGGTCGTCGTACAGCCGGTATTTGGACGTGGATGTGCGGGTGGGAAGTCCTGAGTTGGACAACACGCACGAAATCCGCAGTGGCAATTGGCGGGATAATTACACGCCCCGACGGTTGGTGGATGTTCCCTTGGAGGAGGATTCCGACGCGATTCGAGCCGCGTTGTGGGCGGAAACGGAGTACCGGTTTCAGAAAGCCCAGGAACGCTTTACCAAGGTATTGAGCAACCGTCAGGTCAAGGTGGAGGAAGAGGATTTATCCGATGATTTTTCGGTGGTGGAACCGCGGCGGTATGTGGAAGAGGGCGAGACGACTGGGATCGATACCGTCTATTGGCGGGCGATAATGGCACGTGCCTCGGCGTATTTCATGGAATACCCATTTGTGTATGATTCCGGCGTGTGGTTGTCCACCACTGATAAGTTGACCTATATGATTAGTTCCGAAGGACACCGGTTGCAGCACCGCACCTGTTATCTGCGGCTGGGGTTGAGTGTGTCCGGAATGGCGGAGGACGGGATGGAGCTGTATCGGAACGAGATTTTTTCCACTGCGGCGATGGGGCATATGCCCAGTGAAGCGAAAGTGATGGAAACGGCGCAACGGCTGGTGGGGGAATTGGAAGCGTTGATCAATGCACCGTTGGTGGAGCCTTATATCGGACCGGCGATACTGATCAACCGCGCCAGCGGGGTGTTCTTTCACGAGATTTTCGGGCACCGGATGGAGGGGCATCGGCAGAAAAGCGAAACCGAAGGTCAAACGTTTACCAAGAAGGTTAATGAGCAGATTCTGCCGGAATTTATCAGCGTTTACGATGATCCGACCTTGCAGGTGTTCGATGGCACTGATTTGCGGGGATATTACAAGTACGACGACGAGGGGACGCCAACGGAACGGGTGATGTTGGTGGAAGATGGCGTGCTTAGGAATTTCCTTACCTCCCGGTCGCCGATCGAGAATTTTCCCTCATCGAACGGACATGGACGACGTCAACACGGGTACGATGTGGTATCCCGGCAGGGGAATTTGATGGTGGAGTCCAGCAATACGGTATCCTATGAACGGCTTCGGGAATTGTTGATCGAGGAATGCCAGAAGCAGGAAAAGCCGTATGGATTGATTTTTTACGATATTTCCGGCGGGTTTACCATGACCGGTCGCCGGGGACCTCAGGCATTCAAGGTGCTGCCGTTGATGGTGTACCGGGTGTATGCGGACGGAAGTCCCGATGAAGTGGTGCGGGGGGTGGATATTGTGGGGACGCCATTGACCAGTTTTTCGAAGATTATCGTCACCGGCGATGATTACGGGGTGTTTAACGGCACCTGTGGGGCGGAATCGGGGATGGTACCGGTGTCGGCGGTGTCACCCAGTGTTTTAGTCTCCGAAATCGAGGTGGAGAAACGGCACAAGGAACAGGAAAAGCCGCCGATTTTGCCGCCTCCGAAACACGACAAAGGCACGGCGAAAAGTATGTAGAATCGTCTGTGGGGGCTGGGTTTCGGGTTTATTATGTTTTGTATTTAGAATTTTGAAATTGTTTCGAATTTCGATATTCGGATTTAAGATTTAGTAATTTGCATTTTTAAAAGATAATCACGGAGTATACAGTGAAAAATATCTTTCGGGTGTTGATACTCCGCTTGGGGTTAGCGTCGGTGACTGCGGTGTACGGCGCCGGTTGGGATGATCCGGTGTTTCGTGCCATGGAAGACGAGTTGATGCGCTCCATGGACCAGTTAGTGATCGAAGAAATGCCATCGCCGCATTTTTTGAGCTACCGGGTTCGGGATTATGTGTCGGTAAGTTATACCGCGCGGTATGGCGCCATAGTGGAATCGGAGCGGGCACATCGCCGGTACTTTTATGTGGATTTGCGGGTGGGGGATTATGATTTAGACAACAGCAATTATTTTTCCGGGTGGCGGGATATCTGGAACCAGCGGGACGGGTTGGTGGAGGAAAATAACTACGATGGACTCCGCCATCAGTTGTGGCATTACACCGATCAAACGTACAAATCGGCATTGGAAACTTTGGCGGGGAAGAAGGCGTATTTGCAGGCGCACCCAGTGAAAGAGGAAATCCCGGATTTTTCCCAGGAGGAGCCGTTTGTGTACCGGGGAACTCCGGCGCGGCTGGAACAGGCGAGTCGTTGGAAACAGCGGGTGTGTGATGCGGCGGCAGTGTTTAAGGATTACGCCGGATTGCAGGATTGGAACGTGCAGTTTAGCGCCCAGGCGGTCAACCAGTGGTACGTGAATTCGGAAGGCAGCAAACATCTGAAGGGACACGTATATCATATTTTGGAGATTACCGCCACTACCCAGGCGGAAGATGGGCAGCGATTGACCGGGTTTTGGAATTACGTGACCCGGGACGGGGAGGAACCGGTGTCTGGAGCGGCGCTGGAAGAGGAAATTCGGGAGATGGCGGAACAGTTAATGGCGGCGGCGAATGCACCGGCATTGGATGAGTATGTGGGACCGGTGTTGTTCAGCGATTATGCCGCAGCGCAGTTTTTGTCGAAACTGTTGGTGGATCAACTGGCATTGGTTAGGAAACCGTTGACGGCGATGGACTGGTTGAGTGAAAGTCTGCCGGTGGGGAAATTGGCGGGCAAAATCAAACGCAGGATACTGCCCGACTTTGTGACGATTACCGACGAGCCTCAACGGGAAAGCTGGGAAGGACAGCGGCTGGCGGGATATCAGGTGGTGGATGACGAAGGAGTGCAGACCCAGGATATCACACTGGTGGATGACGGACGGTTGATGACGATTCCCATGGGCAGGCAGCCCACCAAGAAAATTAGTAACTCCAACGGGCATGCCCGATCCACGCCGTATCAGATGACGTTGCCGGGGATTTCCAATCTGATAGTGACGTCGTCGGAAACCAAGAAATTGGATAAGATGAAGAAGGAAATGATGCGGCTGTGCAAGGATCAGGACATCGAATTCGGGCTGTGGATACAGCGCATGGAAGAACCCCGGTTTTCCGATTATTACCGCTGGATTGACACGGAAGACGGGTCGGAAACACTGCTCACGCCACCGTTGGTGGTGTATAAGGTGTACGCCGATGACGATAGGATGGAGCCAGTGCGGGGATTGCAGTTCGACGAGTTGACGGTGCGGGTGATGCGTGATATTGTGCTGATGGGGAAGGATACCAAGGCGTATAACATTTTGCAGTCCACCATTTATCAGGATGCCTTTTACCCGGCATCGATTGTGACGCCGTCGATTTTGGTGGAGGAGATGGAGTTAATCGGAACCACGGCGCACGAACCGTTGCCGGTAGCACAAAATCCGATATTTGAATAGATAATTCGCAGTTCTTTTATACCAAGAGGACGAGTCAAATGACTCGTCCTCTTTTTATACAGTTATCAGTCGGTCAAACTATAGTTTTATTCCTGCAGGTCAGGAACGAATCCAATGGATGTGGTCTCGATGTTGTTTAGGTTTCCTTGCTGCTCGAATATGGTTTCCACCAGGCTGCGAAGTTCGTTCAGCTCTTCTCTGAGTTGTTGGTTTTCCTTGCGGAGTTGCTGAATGGCGGCGAGGGCAATCCCATCCGGATCAATTGTGGAGATACCGAGGCTGTCTTCACCGAGATGAAATAGTCTCCAGAAATCTTGCGCCATTGGACCGATGTGTTCAATGCCGGGATCCTGAGTTTTGTAACTCCAGCGGCTGATGGGAAGTTGTTCGAGTTTGTCAAGGATTTCTTCTCCATCGACCGGACGGATGTTACGCCTTGAGTCTCTGTCCAATATCGGCTCCCATTGTGATGATCCCGGGTTAAGGATGACACCTGTTCTCATGTTTGAACTGGAATAAATCTGGGTTCCGCCGGAAGCCCGACACAGGAACTGGTTACTGGCGCTGGAAGCCAGGGAATCGCCGGTGGCATCTGCCCACACCATAGAACCTTGGTGGTTTGCCTTGGCGAAGCGTCCTGCCGCAAACGAGTAATCGCCGGAAGCGCTGTTGCCGGTGCCAGCCACGAAAGCGGTTGCTCCAGTGTTCGTATTGCCAGAACCGAAATTACCTCGCTTGGCTTCTATGTCGCCATTGTTAGAAATCTCAACGGTCGTACCTCCGCTGGTATCGAACAGTTTAATGCTTGCGCCCGTACTGTCGGCTTTAATTTCTAAAAACAACTGGGTTTCACGGCCTACCTGAGGACCATACATATTGAATGATCCGCCGAGATCATAAGTATGCATTTCGATAAAGGGATCGTTGCCCGGAGGTTCGGGCTGAGGATTGAACATCACGAGACTTGCGCCGAGTTCTCTGGCATTAAAACTGGTACTCATTTCCATAAGCACCGGAGGAGGCTCAAGTTGCGAATTGAACATCTTGATGGTGCCGCCGTTAGGTGAAGCACTGCTCATTTCAATCACCTTTATCTCTTCATGAGGTGCAGGATTGGTATTCAGCGTGATGATCCCACCGCTAGTCGGCGTACCTCTGATATCTACACTTCCGCCCAGCAAAGGCTCTGCGGAATGTATAATTATGCTGCTGCCGGCAGTCGGATCAGCATTTATTTCGATCATTGGCCCTGGTGGATCAGCCAGAGGATGATACATCCAGAGTCTTGATGCGGTGCCGGATATACTGTTCAATTCGATGGCGGGCGGTCTGTCCATGGGCTCAGCCCAGTTGACTTTAATGGTATTCCCAATGCCGTCGGAAAGGAGACAGATAGCCGAGTCACCATCGGAGTTTTTCAAGACAAGAGAGCCCAGTCCGGTCTCGATGTCGCCCATCACCCTCTGAGCGATTGCCGCCTGTGGCACCAGGGTTAAACGGGTGCGGGGCCTCATAGGCGGGTCGCTGCCGATCTGGATTTGCAGGAATAGAGGTCCCGATCCGAGTGTTGCCAGGTCCAGAGGATCGATGCTGCCCAGTTGAACGCTAAACAGTCCGCCCAACGTCTGGACAGAGGGATGAGCCTCTGACCAGAGCTGAGTCCCGCCGGTTGAATCATCATAGATACTAAAAGCTACTTCATAGCTGCTGTCAGGGACCGGATTGCCGGTGGAATCGGTCAGCTGCCCCTGGTAATTGACCAAGATCGGTTCTTGAGCGATGGCAGAGGTTGCCATAGTGGTTAGCCCTACGGCTAACATCATGATTAAGAAAATAGTGCGTGTCATGAGACCCTCCGTTAAATTTTTGTTACACTTGTTGCTCCAAGATGCTTGATGCGTGTTAGTTAAGGATTAATTCCTTTAATACTTTTATGTCATTTGTTATGGTACTCAGATCTTCTTTTAGGGTGTTGTTTTCCGCTCTCAGTTTATCGTTGTGAGCTTTTAGTTCTTTGACGGCTTCGATCAGGACGGCGGTTAGTTTGGTGTAGTCCACGGATTTGTAGCCGTTTTCTGGAGTGGAGACCAGTTCGGGGAACACTTGTTCCACTTCGCTGGCAAGCACACCAATCTGCTTCTTACCCGTTGACGCACCAATAGCTTCCGCCTCTTCGTTCCATTCAAACGACACACCTCGCAGTTGATCCACTTTATTCAATGCATTGGACAACGTGGAAATGTTGGTCTTCAGGCGGTCGTCGGAGGTCTCGTGGAGTGCAGTGCACTCAATGTCACCTTCAACGTCCAGTTTGTATGACGGAGTGGTAGTGCCGATGCCGACGTCACCGTCAGTAGTCATGGTGACTTTGGGGTTGGTGTCAGCTCCGTGGAAGGAGATACCGCTCATGCCGCCGTATAGGCTGAGTTTGTTGGATTGATACCGGAGGTTTCCAGCTACAAAGCCGGGGTTTAACTCGATGATATTTCCACCAACCCCTACATGGTCGCTGGTGTAGATATATCCGTTGACATCGAGTTTGTATTGAGGTGTAGTTGTTCCGATTCCAACGTCGCCATCGGTGGTCATAGTGACTTTGGGGTTGGTATCGGCTCCGTGAAGGGAAATACCGTTCATGCCGCCGTATAGGCTGAGTTTGTTGGATTGATACCGGAGGTTTCCAGCTACAAAGCCGGGGTTTAACTCGATGATATTTCCACCAACCCCTACATGGTCGCTGGTGTAGATATATCCGTTGACATCGAGTTTGTATTGAGGTGTAGTTGTTCCGATTCCAACGTCGCCATCGGTGGTCATAGTGACTTTGGGGTTGGTATCGGCTCCGTGAAGGGAAATACCGCTCATGCCACCGTATAGGCTGAGTTTGTTGGACTGGTAGCGCAGGTTTCCAGCCACAAAGCCGGGATTTAACTCGATGATGTTGCCTCCGACGAGGATATGGTCTCCGGCTTTGATATAACCGTCAACGTCGAGTTTGTAGGCCGGTGAGGATGTACCAATACCGACGTTACCATTTAAACGATATATATCATCGCCGGAAAGGACCCAATCATTGTCGGTACCTGAGTTTAATGCGAATTGAGCAGTATCAGCGTAGGTAGCCAGAGTGGCATAATCCGCGACGGCGGATTTTTGACCATATGCCACTTTACCAACGGAGGCTCTTGGTGAAAGAGTTTCCGAAGCGACGCCTGTTTCAAGCCAGAGATCCTGTCCGGTGAACATGTCGGTGGAGAGGGGAGTAACACTTCCCATTTGGAGGTGGAATAAGCCATTGACGACTTCCACAGTGGAATGAGTTTCCGTCCACAAGTAAAATCCTCCGGTCTGGTTGTTGTAAAATGACAGTGTTATGGACACGGTTCCGGAAATGGGATTTCCGCTGCTGTCAGTTAGGGTTCCTTGATAGTTAATGAAGTCGGGAACGTCTGCAAATGCGCCGGTTACGATCACAAAAATGACCGTTAACGTAACTGTCAATGATTGTGCTTTCATGGTTCCTCCGATGAAAAAAGTAATAATTTATATACAAAGATTAGCCAAAACAGACGTACTCCACCTGAGAAAACTTAGATAATATTACTGACCCACCCAAAAAATATTCACCACTTTATAATCAGGCGGTTTTCTAATTACCTAAATAACAAAGTTTTATTGTGGGTCAAGATGTCTCAATTTACCTGAAACACCGTTGATTTCAGAGTGCATGCCCGAAAGAGGTTTGGAAAAGCGTGATAGGGTTGTGTGTTTTCACTGTTTGTTTGAGCAATTTCGGTGGGATCGATGCAGTCATTGAATCCTATATTAAACAAGCGGATGCAACGAGCACTCCAAAGTATAGGTAATATAATACTTCGAGTCGGCAAAGTCAAGGGTTATTTTCTTGTGGTGAAAGATTTTACGTGATGACCAGAACGTGCGAAATTCAATGTTGTCGGCGACGATTCTAAATGTGGGAATTAGCCTGGTTTTCTCATGTTGAGAGTAGTCGGTCAGTGTTGGTGATGTGTGCGAAGCCGTAGGCGAGGTTCAGGAGGGTAGCGGTGTGCATGTCTTCGATGACCGATGCGGTGGCGTCTGCCAGGAATTGGACACGGTAGTCGCGGTAGTAAGCGTCCCGGGCGGTGGATTCGCAGCACAGGTTGGTCATGACGCCGGTGATAGCTAAATCGGTGATGCCTTTTCCACGCAGCAGGATTTCCAAGTCGGTGTTGTAGAATGCGCTGTAGCGATGTTTGTTCACTACCGGATCGCCGGGATTGGGGGCGATGTCGGGGTGGATTTCGGATTCGGGGGAGCCTTCCACTATCATGTCCGACCACCACCATTTCATGATGCCGGCGTCGGAGCCGTCCTCCCGATGCACATGGCGTGTGTAGATGACCGGGCGGTTCCAGGTGCGGAATTGGTCGATCAGGTGCTTGACGTTAGGCAGGATGGCGCTGGAGGCTTCCAGGTAAGCAGGGGCGCCGGGAGTGCAAAAATACACCTGCATATCGACAACCAACAACGCCATGGCGGATAAGTCCGGTTCAAAGCTGTGGACGTTGACCTGTTCAATTTCATGTAACCATTCCTCACATTTTTCGGGCAGGTTTTCCGGGGTGGTGTAGGGGGGCATGGGTGGTCTCCTAAGTGTCGGGGATTAGAATATCAGAAGCTGGTGAATGGCGTTCCAGAGTTGGTCTTTGCCCTGGCGGGTTTTGGAGGAAAAGGGGATGATGTTATCAGGGTGCATCCCGGGGAGCTGACGGCAGATATCCGGTTGAATTTGACGGATTTTGGTGGATGACAGCTTATCGATTTTGGTGGCGGCGATGGCGAACGGCAGGTCGATGGCTTGGAAGTAGGCAATCATTTGATGGTCGATGGGGGTGATGCCGTGTCGGCTGTCGATGAGCTGCACGGCGCCTTTCAGGTCCGGATTGTCCTCTAAGTATTCCGCCATCAAATCCGCCCACTGCTTCTGCATGGATTTGGGGGCGCGGGCGTATCCGTAGCCGGGCAGGTCCACCAAGTAGAACTGGTTGTTGACCAGGTAGTAGTTGATGCTCTGGGTTTTGCCGGGAGTTTTGGAGGTGTGCGCCAGCTTCCGCCGCTGGAACAGGCAGTTCAACAGGCTGGACTTACCCACATTGGACCGACCGGCAACCGCAATTTCCGGCAGATGCTCCTTGGGACGCCGTTTCAGGTCATAGACACTGGTAACGAATTCGACGGATTTTAGGGTAAAGGGCAAGATGGACTACCTTTCCAATAATAGAAAGCCTAAAGATCCACAATTTCCAACAGGAGAAATATACTGATTTATTGAAAGGTAGTCAAGGAGATTGTTGCGGCAAGTTTATTAATGATTAGGTTAGAAACTCAATAATACACATACACACCCTGCGACTGGAGTTGGGGGATGTAGATGTTGATGGATAGCGAATCCAGCGGGTTGTCGTACAGGTTGACATAGTCATCTACCCCCCCACCGGGGTTGTTGACCAGGGGTTCGATACAGGTGATGTAGTTGCTGTGGAGGTCGAACCAGGTTAAATTCGTCAATCCCGCCAGTACCGAAATATCCGAAACACGGTTCTGTCCCAAGTAAAAAGTGTGCAGGACAGTCATGCCGGAAAAAGCGGAGATGTCGTTAATGTCGTTGTTCCATAGGTCAAGCAGAGCCAGGTTGTTCATGCCGGAAAGGGGGGATTATATCGGCGATCCGGTTATCGCGGGGTTGCTGCTCCAATTCATAGACGCTGGTGACGAATTCGACGTGCTTCAACCCAAAGGGCAAAGGTTAATATCCTTCCGTTGGGACACGGGCACCTTGCCCGTAGTAAGACATAGTCAGGATCAGGGCGATTACGCTTCTGGTTTATGACCGAGTTGGTCGCGTCCTGTTGTTGTCGCGTTTTCATCTGCCAGTCTGAAGCTGGCGTCATTATGGAGATGGATATTTGATCAAGGAAAACAGAAACGGTCATGCGCAACATTTAAGCAAGCCAATTACACACCCCACCGGAAATCGATTTAAATCGTTTATAAACCGGCAGTTTGACTAAATTTCTGGAAGTTCCATTTTCGAGCGTTTCCTTGCGCCAAGAACCAATCAACAATGGTCCAAATGCCGAGTCCGCCCAAGGTGATAAGTTTAAGGATGCCTAAACCGATATGACCTAACATGAACCGGTCAACACCTATCGCCCCCAAGAAGATGGATACGATTAATATAGTTGTTGGGTCCTTATAAGGAATCGACTGAATCATTGTGAATTTCGATTCCTCCCGTGATTTGAGCATTTCTTTGATTGAATAGATTTTGTCACTTGGGAAGTACTTTGCATGAGAACTGACGAACATGTCGATTTTTTGACTCTCCATGATTCCTCCAGAAAAACGTGTTCTGCCGAATTACAATAGTTTCCTATAGCCCAAATATAATAAAATCGATGTAATTGTCAAGTAAAATTTTAGTGTTGTTACGGATAATCCTTCATTTAGCGGACAGGGGTTATACTTGTTACGGTGAAATATGAATAGTTATTCAATAATCTACCGTGATACCGCATGCTTCCAACTGGGGAATGAACACCTTAACAGCCATAGAATCTAGTGGATTATCGCGCAAATACACCCAATCGCCGTAATTGATTCCTGAGTTGTTTGTCAGGGATTCAATGTGGGATATCTGATTGTTGTCAAGATATAGATAATTAGCCAGATCAATGACGGCAAAGGTGGAAACGCCTGCGATCAGGTTAGTTTCCAGGTTTAAATGATTGAGTTCGATCATAAAGTCCATTGTGTGCTGTCAGGACGAAATAGTCTGTCCGAAAACTGCCAAAACCGTGCTGTCGGGTTTCCACACCCGACAGCAAACCTCTGATTATCTGTCAGTTAGATGTCTCTAATTTACAGAGTGACACGAAATCAAACATTCTCGGACACCCTGGTAGTTCTGGCCACACGTGAAAAGGATTGCCGGGTCGTTGTGATAGGTCATAGACACTGGTAACGAATTCGACGGATTTTAGAGTGAAGGACAAGTTTGTTCCTTTATGGAGTGCGCCATTTGGAGTGCGCAAGCTTGCTTGCGCTTTGTTTTCGGGAAGCTTGCTTCCCGTCCACCCGAGGCAAGCCTCGGGGATTAAGGCGCCCTCAAGGGCGCCCTCCAAAGTCCTGACGACACCTAAAGACACTGGCATACATCGTGATTCTAACCGTGGAATATACACATTAATCGACACAGAATCAAGAGGATTGTGGAAAAGGCAGGTGCAGGAGTAAGGTTACTATCTGAAATCAATAATTCACAGTAACTCCACGGGCTTGCAGTTCCGGGATGTAGATGTTGATGGACACGGAATCCAACGGGTTATTTAACAGGTATATGGTGTCGCCGTAATTGATGCCGAGGTTGTTCACCAGTGGTTCGATGTTGGTGACCATGTTCTCGGCAAGGTTCACCAAATATAGCAATGCCAGATTTTCAAGCGCAGAAATGTCCTCGACAGCATTGTTTTCCAATTCCAAATAACTCAAAAGAACCAGGTTTGAAAGGGGTGAAATATCAGTGATCTGATTGTTGTGCAGGTATAGATTCTGTATGGCTTGTGTTTCGGATAGCGGCGACAGGTCACTGATTTGATTGTTGTTAATCCAGAGAGAATACAGTGTGTCCAATCCTGAAAGCGGCGACAGGTCGCTGATTTGGTTTTGACCGAGATAGAGGCGACTTAAATGAGTGTTTTCAGACAAGGGGGAAATATCGGTAATTTGGTTGTCTGTGAGGGTCAGCGAGTACAGATAATTCATTCCCGAAAGCGGTGACAGATCGCTGATTTGGCAGCCCGAGAGCCCGAGATACCATAATTGGGTCAAGTTTGTGACAAAGGATAAATCACTGATTTGATTGTTGTTGAGTGTTAGAGACCTTAGGCGGGTTAATGATGCCAAAGGGGCTGGATTTGTTATCAGGTTGTCGTTAAGAGATAGTTCGTCTAATTGTGTTAATCCTGACAAAGGCGATACATCAGCAATCAGATTATTATCCAATGCCAACCATCGGAGCCCTATCATGTATTCTGTTCCGATTAAGGAAGATATCCCGCTGTTGTAAACATGGAAATAATATAGGTTGCTGACGTCAGAAGCGTAAATGTCGCCGGTTGGTTTTCTCAGGAGCTGACGAATGGACATTTCAAGGTAGTAGTCGGGAAAATTCACCACCGTGTCCTCGGTGGTGAAGCGCCAAGAAGGACCTGAGACAATTTCCCCATCTCCGTCCGCCGCAACCACCCACCATCGGTAGGTGGCGCCAAATGATAGGGCAGGAATTGTGTGGCTGGGTGTGGTTAAACCCGTGGCTGAATCTATGGAATGGTATGAGTAGTAATGGCGCCAGAATACTGTATAAGTAAGGTCGTCCCAATTTGGATCGGCGCATTCCCAGCGTAGAGTGACGCTTTCGGTACTTATTCCGGTGGCACTGTCAGCGGGAAAGGGATTAGTAGGCTCTTCCGGTGGGAGATTTTCTGTTTGGAGTACAGAACCGCCTTCCATACAGGACAGGTTTAGTAAGACGGGCAGGATTAGTAGTGGTGCGAGAACGAGTAGCTTTTTCATGTTGTTCAACCTCCTCTTAGACATGGAGATGTTAGAGAATATGGGGGTTTAAGCTGTTTTTTGATTCGTGGACCCGGGAGTTAGATCAATAATACACATAGACACCCCGGGCTTCCAGTTGGGGGATGTAGACGTTGATGGACACAGGATCCAGGATATTGTAGTATAAGTACACACGATCGGTAGCATTTATGCCCAGGTTGTTGACCAATGGTTCGATGTTGGTAATATAGTTTGATTCTAAGTGAAGATCTCTGAGCGCGAGATTTCCGGAAAGTGGCGACAGGTCGATGACAAGGTTGCTGGTAAGGTATAATTCCTCCAGAAAGACCAAACTGGAAAGTGGCGACAGGTCGCTAATTTGATTGCCGGTAAGGGATAAATCCTCCAGGAAAGCCATGTCCGAAAGGGGCGACAGATCGGTGATTTCATTACTGTCAAGGTAGGCTTTTTTCAAGAGGGTCAACCCCGACAGCGGCGACAGATCACTAATCTGATTGCGTTCAAGATGCAGATACTGCAACTCGGTCATTCCCGACAATGAGGATAGATCACTAATCTGATTATGATCCAGATAGAGTGTCTGCATCCCAGTCATTCCCGACAATGATGAAATGTTACTAATATGATTGTTTCCCAGCTTTAGCTCTTCCATGTTAGTAAGGGAAGACAATGGTGAGATATCGGTGATCTGGCTGTTATGTAAGGTAAGGTCGTTCAACCAAATCAGTGTAGATAACGGTGATATGTCCGATATCAGATTGCCTTGCAGACTAAGCTGATCTAACCCAATCATATACTCCATTCCGGCAAGATTGGATATGATGCTGTTATATGCGGAAAAATGACCAATTTGAGTAATATCTGAAGCGTAGATGTCCCCCACAGGCTTGTTGATGTATTGACGAATCCTCAAGTCGAGGTAAATGTCCGGGAATGTCACGATTACGTCTTCCGTGCTGAAATGCCAGTATGGACCATAACTCCGGTCGCCGTGTTCATCTTCAGCATCGATGTGCCACCAATAAGTAGTGCCGAGATGCAAGTTGTTCAAAGTGTAAGCGGTGGCAGTCAAGCCTGACACACTGTCCAGGGACTGATAGACCCCGGAGATGTACCAGATCAGCGTGTAGGTGATATTATCATAGTCCGGATCGCTGCAATTCCAACTCAAGGTGACACTTGATGTGTTTACCCCGGTGGCACTGTCAGGGGGATTTGGGCTGGATGGCGTGTCCGGGGGACTGTTACCTGATGGACCAGTGGGACCGGAACCGTTGTCATCGCCATCACAGTGGATGTCGCACGAAAGGATCAAAAAGACAGATAGCATTAGCGGCAACGTAAGAACGAGTAGATTTTTCATGATATCTAACCTCCTCTTAGATGTGTGCAGTTCGGCTTTCCCTCACAGAAGCAGTGCGCGAGTAGAACAAGGTGGGACGATTGTTTAACTCGCGATTTCTATGTTTAGTTTCATCCTACTTCAATAATACCATTTTTTTGACATTGACGAAGTTTCCTGCTTTCAATTGGTAGAAATAGACACCGGATGCCAAATTGGCGCCGTCGAAGAACACCCGGTGAGTGCCGGCGTCGTACCAGCCGTCCGCTACCGTCATTACCTTTCGACCTATGATGTTGTACACCGTCAGGTTGACCTTGGACGCGGCGGGCAGTGCGAAAGGTACAATAGTACTGGCGTTGAACGGGTTCGGGTAGTTCTGGTGCAGGGCATAGTCTTTGGGGATAAGTGGTTCGGTGATGTTATCTTCTACACCGTATGAGTATCCTCCCCTGATATATTCCATGATGTTTTCCGCTAAATCCAATACAGCATCATAGGGTTCCATGGCATACAGCGGGAAAGTCAACATCGCGGTCAGGCTGTCGTACCTGATTCCGGTTGCCATACCGTGGAACTCGGACGAGTCTGGAGAGGAAGATACGTAAGTATAAAAGATGTCTGCCAGCGAATCCGGCTCCAACCCGTCCACTTCCATGGTGTAAGCATCAGGCGGACCGGAAAGCAGAGCCACTTTGGCGGAATCTAACGATAGCGATGCAATTTCCGGCATGACCGCTTCGGCGCCAATAAATCCAATCGGGTATGTAAGGGGAGGCCAAGTTGCAGCTCGGATTGACACGATCCTGAAATGTTCTTCTAACAACAACTGGTACAGAAATGACCATCCGGAACTGGTGCCAAAAACTCCAACCATCAATTTCCTGCCGGAATAAATCACGTTTCCGCCTAAGGACAAGTAAATGTTAAGCACTTGATCGCGATCTGACATATATGAAAAGGGTGCGGTGTCACGGGAATCCCCGATGACCCAGATGATCCGATAAGGGCTCACATCCACCATAGTAGGGAAGGCGTCGTAGTCTTCAATGTAATGAAAATCAGGGGATTCTCCGATTTCTGCGAAAAGGGTTTGGTAAAATGCGTCCAGCGAATCGTTTTCCCAATTGAAAAGGCTATAAGAGGTGTGATGGATGATGACCAACAGTTCTTGTTGAAAGCCCATGGGCGTGGCGGATGCGCTATCGGATAGATCGCTTTCGTAATGATCGAAATCCTCTGCGGATATTTTGTAAGAGTATTGCATGCCGTTGGTCAGATTCTGGTCGGTGTATTGGGGTGCGGTAGAGGTGCCGATCGGCTGATATGCCCCGGTGGAATCGGCACGATAGATGTTGTAATGGTCCAAGTCGGGTTCGGTGTTCGCATCCCAGGATAGAGGAACCGACTCGTTGTGTGAACTCAACGCCACTAATCCGGTGGGTGTGATTGGTGCGCCGGCTAACTGCGGCGCTTCTTCGGAATAGTAGCTTCTTAAGGAAACATATCTAATTGCCTGTGCTTTGTAGGTGTAGTGTGTTCCCAAGGTGATATCATAGTCGTGATACACGGTACCGGACAATGGCATTGGATTTATCGGGTCTTCGCCGTACGGTCCACTTTCGGTTTTGCGGTAGAAGTCTATCATGGTGAAGGGCATAGTGGTATAGGCATCCCATTCCATCTGGATGTAGTCATCTGTGGATTCGGTGATTCGGAAGTTTTCCGGGGCATAGGGTGGTAGCACCTGGAAGTTATGGTCATAGAGGAATTGTACTTGTTGACAATTATAGACTAAGTCATCATAGACGTATTTCGTCGGATCGATAATTTCGTTGCTGTTCTGGGGATTATCGAAGTCGTGAAAGCTGTCGGCGCAGACGTGTGATAGAACCAAGCTAATGGAATCACCAGGATAGAGGTAAGTTTCCGGTTCCTGACCGGGAGGTGCTGTGTTCTCGCCCATCGGTCCCCAGGACATCAGGTAACGGGTGTCATATCCGTTGGCAAGGTTGGTGGGATCGCTGGCGTTAGGTGGCAACCAGGGCTGCTCTTCGATTAATTGTCCCTGGTTGTTGAAGAATTGCTGGGGATTCGCTGCAATCCAAGCTGGTTGATCAACCATCACTTGATCATAGTCGATTTCCCGATTAGACATCACCTGATATTTACGGAGATCACCCATCGGTGTACCGTAGATTGACATCCATTCCCAGCCTGAACTGTCGGCATACGCTTGCCAACAGGGTCCGAAATCGATTTCGGGATTGCCGTTGGAGATCCACCAGTTGAAGCTCAGGTGTGCCGGGTTGTCCGGGGATTGCAGGATGTAGGTTCCCGCCACACCAGGTGAGGTGAAATTGCTACCCGATGCGACTTCATAAGGTCTGCCATCGTTGTCGTTGGAATAACCCACGTTCAATGTGTCGCCTTCATAGATGCCCAAGAATCCCGATAAGTCGTCCTCGTGGTAATGTGGCATTTCTCCTGTCCAGCCTATATCTGCATCGATATACCACCCTAAATAGAGGTTTTTCAGAGTGTCTTCCCCCATGTTTTCTACCGTATAGTCAAACAGGATGAAGTCGTCGAAACCGAATGCGTCCCACACCATGCTTTTTTGTCTGATTTTTATCCCTAATGGTCGATGGGGACCGTCAACCGGATCGTTTTGCACCCAAAACGTTTCAGTGAGAGTGTCGGTGTAGGTTGCGATGAATTCCTGGGGCGCAACGGCATCGGGATGATAGATAACTTCTCCCTGAGAATTTACCGCACCGGGAATATTGGATCGTTCGATGATGCGGTAGTCATAGCCTTCCCCGGGGAATAGCTCATTGGTACCAAACCAGCCGTCTTGACCTACAGACACCCTGGGAAATGTAGAATCCCCTTCCTGGATTACCGCCCCGACCCAGATGCTTCCCAAATAGAGATATTCTACATCCGACTCTCTGGGGAATTCGCAAGATGGTATGTCTTCGGAAGGATCACCTAAACCAATTATTCCCCAGTTTCTAATCGTCAGCCATGCATTAGCCCGGTCATGGACAGCATAGCCTAAATTGGGATTTGACAAATCCAACTGATGATAGAAGGGATCGATTCGGATGGGACCTTTGGCGAGGGTTAGATGGGAAATGCCAATCACCAGCAGGGAAATGGCAGTTATGCAAATTACGATGTGCTTGCTCATTTTTCCACCCCTTTCAGTGGTATGATCTAACAATGTGGAAAACTTATTTTAGTAATACCATTTTTTTAACGTTGACGAAGTTTCCTGCTTTCAATTGGTAGAAATAGACACCGGATGCCAATTTGGTGCCGTCGAAGAATACACGATGGATGCCGGCGTCGTACCAGCCGTCTGCCACCGTCATCACCTTTTGACCGATGATATTGTACACTGTCAGGTTGACTTTGGACGCAATGGGCAGAGCAAATGGTACGATGGTGTTGGCGTTGAACGGGTTCGGGTAGTTTTGGTGCAGGACATAATCCTCTGGAATCAGTGGATCTGGTGGCTCTTCCACGCCCTGAAAGGACTCCCCGCGCACATATTCCAGCACCTTTTCCGCCATGTCCATCACGGATTCATAAGGAGCCATCACATACAGCGGGAAGGTGATCAAAGAAGTGGTGCTGTCGTAGCGTATAGCGGTGGCATAACCATGGAAATCAGATGAATCGGGGTATGATGATACGTAAGTGTAGAAGGTTTCACCATCGGATGTCGGTACCATGCCATCGACTTCCAGAGGGGGATGGGTTACGATACCTTGCAAGGCTTC
>CBDVBD010000017.1:0-33752 GCA_965372135.1 uncultured bacterium
TATCTTCTGCTTTCACAATACTATAACATAATAGGGCACAAGAAGCAAGAAATGCACACTCGGTTTCTGTATTTTTCTAAGTATCTACAAACAATCAACAAAACACCTATACTAACTATCATTTTCAGGTTTAGTAATTTCGGGAATCAGGTTTTCCAGGCTTACCAAAGCTTGTTTTCCATGGTGCATATTTTTCAAAGTAACTTCACCACGGGACCATTCATCGGGACCGGGAACTACAACGTACGGGATATCTTTTCTATCAGCGTACTGAAATTGTTTCTTCAAACGTACCGGATCCGGGTATACTTCAGTGGCGATGCCTGCTTGTCGAAGTTTGGCAGCTATTTCCAAACTGCGGGTCATTTCTTCTTGGTCAAATAATACCACAAGCACTTTGGCGGACGATGATGTCCTGGGAATCAAGTTCAACTGCCGCATTACCGCCATCATCCGATCCACGCCGATAGTGCTGCCGGTGGCGGGGATTTCCTTACCAAGGAACATGCCAATCAGCCCATCATAACGACCGCCACCGGTGATGCTGCCGATGTGGGGATGGTCGACCAAAACAGTCTCGTAAATTGCACCGGTGTAGTAGTCCAATCCTCGCGCTAAGGTTGGATCGAACACCAGTTGATTGGCAGGAATCCCCAAGGCTTCAGATGCCGATAATACTTGTTCAACTTCATCGACGCCGGCAATTCCTATTTCGGAAGATTTCAGGATTTTCCGAACATGCGGAATGGCATTTTTGCCGGATTCCAATTTCAGGAACGGCAGTACTTTCTCCAGTGCGGGCTGGTCCATCCCACCCTGTTTTAACTCTTCAATAACATTATCGATCCCGATTTTGTCCAACTTGTCTATTACTCGGCAGATCCAAGGCGTTTGTGACAGGTCGCCGACTGCTAATTCCACGATACCGCTCAGGATTTTCCGGGAACTCAACCGGATAACGAATTTAGGGAATTCCAGGGCGGTAAGAACTTCGGAAATCATCACCAGGATTTCGGCATCGGCCAAGGGGGATTCGGTACCGATTACGTCGGCATCGCACTGCAGAAACTCGCGGAAACGCCCCTTGTGTGGCTGGGGGCGGTCAGCACGCCATACCGGTTGAATTTGATACCGTTTGAACGGCATGGGTATATCGGGATGCATGGCGATGACGCGGGCTAAGGGTATAGTCAGATCGTATCGCAATGCCAATGTTTTTCCACCTTTATAGGCTAAGGGGTAGATCAACTTATCCCCTTCTTCGCCGGATTTGCCGGTCAGGATATCCCAGAATTCCAACGCTGGAGTTTCCAGGGGTTGGAATCCGTATTGCATATATACCGATTCTATTACTTCGACCATGCGCCGTTTCACCGACATCTCTTCGGGAAGGGCGTCATGGGTGCCCCGGAAAATACGGGGAGTGATTATAGGTGATTTTGTATTGTCGGACTCAGTCATGTTAATATTTACTAATCTGTATCGGGTTTTAACTCGTCCTTTTCGCCAAAGACATCGGCACTGAAAATTTCGATGATGATGTCGGGGTCCTCCCAGGCATCGGGCGGTAATCCGGCTTTTCGACAGGTTTGCTGGAGGAAGGTAATCCGGTCATAACCCTGTTCAGTGGCAACTTGAGGCAGTAATACGCCGCGATGCATGCCTTTAGTGATCCAAATTCCGTGGATGCCGATTTCGATTTCGTTGACGTTATTTATTTTCCGCAGGGGAGACAAGGCGGATATCTCGATATCGATGTCGGGGATTTCCTGTGGGGTTACCGGTTGGAAACGGTAATCCCTCATTGCAGCGGCTTCCGCCATTTCCCTGACGGTTTCATCCAAGGGAGCTCGGGCTTCGAGCATACCGATGCAGCCTCGGAGATGCCCCTTCAAGTGCAGCGTTACGAAAGCTCCCATGAGCTGCTTTATCCCGGGTGGTCCGTCCGGCAATGGCGGTAGTTCGTCGCCATCCACCACTTTGATAACTGTGTTACGGGCTAAGTTTAGTAATATCTGCTTTTCTTCAATGCCGAGCACTGGTACCTCCTCCCCTTCCTGAGAATGGGGAACTGATGTCGCAATTAGTATTTGCGCTATGATGAATATTGATAACCAATTACGCATTGTGTCACCCACAATTAGTAGATTGCTACAGCTGCATATCCCACCACGTAGCCGCCTCTTTCACCCATAACATCGTTGGAATTGGTTTGCTTGATGATTTGGGCTTCAGTGGCGCCCATTAATTTGGCTGCCATGATTGCGACGGTGATGGGACCTCCGCCGCATGCCATGTATTTGCGATCCAACCCGTCACACAAGCCTTCAGCGTCCATTGCTTCGATCCGCTCCAGAGTGCGATTGTCGGTTTCTACACAGTCCTGATAACTGTTGCCGTGGTACAAATCGGAACTGGCGACAATTAGTACCTTGCGATCACCCACTGCCTGGTGTATGGCATTTGCCAAGTTCCGGCAGGTTTCAAGGCTGCGGTCCGCCATGACCAAGGGGACGATTTTCATATCGGGGATCACGGTTTGCAGGAAGGGCAATTCGATTTCCAACGCATGTTCTTGTCCATGACCTTTTGGTGTGTACTGCACCGCAGGATAGGCTTCTTCTATTTGTTTCGCCAATTCCACATCCACCGGGATTAACCCAAGCGGTGTCATGTAGGCGCCTCGATCCCATACCGATACCCCGTCAAACCACTCGTGATGAGACGGGGCGATGACGATCACTGATTCATAGTCACGGTCAGCCACCTGCCGAAAAGCCGATGCTGCAGTGGGTCCGGAATAGGCATAGCCGGCATGAGGTGCAACCAGTGCGATGGGATCGCGGGGTAAGTCTACAGCCAATGCTCGATCCAAGAGCATGTTAATTTCGCGGGACAGGTCTTCTTTATTGCCCGGATACCAAGATCCGGCTACCGCTGGTTTCCTGATGGTTTCGGGGGGAAATGAGACATCGTTCATATTGTCTCCTTGTGGGGGTGATGCGATTAGAGCTGCTCCAATCACCAAAGTTAACGCACATACCCACGATATTGCTTTAATTGTTAGTAATCGCATGATGTATTAGACTTACAGTTATTCCCCTAATTTATTACCGCCATATACCGGGAATAGTATGACCGCAATCGGGGCATTTGTTGTTAATGATACGATTTTCCATAATGGTATAACCCCGTCGATGTATTACCCGTTCCTCACAGTGCGGGCAATAAGTGCTTTCCGCCCGGTGCGTGGGCACATTTCCTAAGTATACGTGGTGCATCCCGGCATCCTTGGCAATGTTATAGGCGTTCTCTAATGTTGACAGCGGCGTGATCGGTAAGTTCAGCAACAAGTATTCCGGATGGTATCGGGTAAAATGTACCGGCACTTCCGGTCCCAATTCTTGCACTATCCACTTACACATGGCTTTAAGATCATCGGACTGGTCATTCAAGGTAGGAATCACCAGGTATACGATTTCAGTCCACATGCCCCAGTTCTTTAGCCGCACCAGGGTATCCAATACCGGTTTCAACTCGCCGGAAACCTGGTCACGATAGAAGGTTTCCGTAAATGCTTTTAGGTCTATTTTCACCGCATCCAGAACTTGGCAAAGTTCCTGCATGGGTTCTTTCTGGATATAGCCATTGGTAATCATCACGGATCGGATTCCGTGGTCATGCCCTTCCGCAGCAGTGTCATACATGTATTCATAGAATATCACCGGTTCGGAATAGGTATAGGCGATGGATTTACATTCCCATCGACCGGCAACTTCGGCTACGGTGGTAGGGGAGGCGTAGATCTCATCCACCTGTCCAGGACCAACTTGGGAAATTTGCCAGTTTTGGCAGAATTTGCAGTTGACATTGCATCCCACAGTGGCGATGGAAAAAGCAGTGGTACCCGGCAGGAAATGGAACAGCGGTTTCTTCTCAATCGGATCGATGTTCCGGGAACACAGCCTGCCGTATACCCGTGACCAGTAGGTTCCTCCTTGATTATCCCGTACTCCGCAGTAGCCGATCTCTAAGTCGTCAATCACGCATTCCCGGGGGCACAATTTACACTGAACTTTGCGGTGTTCCAGGGTTTCGAAATACCGGGCTTTGACAGTGTATCGAGGATCGTCGTTGGAAGCCATGATCACCGTAGGCAGGCATATTCCGCCGCCGATGGCTGCCAGGCATCCCCCGGTGCATTTGAGGAATCGACGTCGATCCATGATACTTATATCCGCTGATTCTGCTTACATTCCCTCGGGTTGAATTTCCACGTGATTGATCAGGTTTAAATCTGCGGTACCCAGTCCAAGATTCCCAGCGGTATAGATATATTTGGGTTCACGTTTTTCTTCCGCCAGAGTGGGCATTCCATTTTCCCGGCGTTTGGCTTCAATCATTTCCCATCCAACATGATCAATAGCCACCGGGTCGGATGATACCATCAACGCATTCTCCGACCAAGCCCACTGGGGGTGGTAAGGCGGTCCGCCATGATACTGTGCTTGAATGGCATCCACTATGACCAGCCGGAGCTTATCGCCGATTAATGGGAAATGACTCAGGTCGGCAACGTAAGGATCACCGCAATTGGGATGATATTTAAAGGGGTTGTGTACCGCGCCGTACCAGTTTTTCATCCCCAAGGTAACACCTACGATTCCGTGGTCTTTTAGCACCGGGATGTTAATCAGGTCTGTCGCCCAATCTGTCAGGATCCGAGTGAATCGGCTGCCGATGGAGCGGTGCATTCGCAACAGCCCGGAATAACCTATGTAATCACTGCCGTACACTAAGACACGTGCCGCGCGTCGTATGGTATAGCCAGCAACTTTTAATTCATCATCGGAACGATCCCAGATGAGTACGTTGCCATCCAGAACACCGGCATCCAACAATCGCTGAGCCACCGCCATGGCTAATTCCGGGTGAGTGGACATCCGCTGCCCTGCTAAAGCGTTCACTTTGATGGCGACTTTAGCTTTTACTACTCGAGATGGGTTGCCAGCTCCGATAACTTTCTTCCAAGCATCCACTGGATCAGCAACGTCGGCAAGGGTTGTAACAGCTTGATCCAGCATCGCTAATAGGCAGTCTTGATTGACGCTATCTTCGGATAATACCGCCGGATCGTGCACGGTTACTACTTTTGATAGTCCGGTGGGTAGTGTTGATATCTTATCGTCGCTAAGCGCCTGGTGCTGGATACCGGGAATAGTTAACCCAAGACCCAGTCCGATGCTACCTGCAAGGAATCGTCTACGCTCCATCTTTATATAATAAGCAATTTAGATTCAAAAAACAAGAAAAATCGTACTATTAGGTGCAATAATATTTCGTATCATCTTGTCTGTCATATACACCCCTAAGAGATAAGTTTTTCATTATTTCTTATGATAACAAATACTTAACATCACGGTTAATATTATGCACAAATGTTATTGTTTACAGATATTAACATAGAAGAATAAAGCTGCGTGGTCGCGCCAGCGTTGAAGCCAAGGATGTTCAAGGCTGGCTTCTAATGTCGGGCGTGGTTCATGAAGTTCCTTAAGCAAAAATCCAGCTTTCAACAAGGTATTTAAGTAATAGGAAATGGTTCGGGGATAGCTGGGAACTTCGAATGGGGGTAGTTCCTGGTCAGTGGGGGCTTGAGAAAATGTCCAATGGTCCACCCAGGGCTGATCGGAAAAGTAATCTGACACGGCAAGTCTGGTAACACCGTTCCGGGGATCCTCAATCCATCCTAAACCTTTGGTGACAAAACACGGGTGCACGATACTGAACACAAGACTACCACCCGATTGAAGTACACGGAAAATCTCTTTTGAGGTTGATTCGAGATTCGGGCTGTCCATCAATGCCATGAAGGACACTACTAAGTCGAATCCACCGTCATCGAACACGGACAGGTCGGAAAAAGATGCGATCCGGTACTGAATTCCCAGTGGTTCTTGGGCTTCGTGCTCACGAGCATGTTCAATCATCCGAGGGGAAATATCGATACCGGTGATTTGAGCACCTTTTCGTGCCAGAATTCTGGTATTATATCCTTCGCCGCATCCGATATCCAGCACCTTTTTACCTTTCACATCCCCCATAAATTTCAGAAAAGCCGGATTGTTGAAGTATTCGCGGTAGGTATCCCATCCTTTGCGAACCAGCTCTGCCCAAAGGTCGGCGTTTTTGTCCCAATAATGGGCGACATCTTTTTCTGGTATGTCGGAATGTGACATAGTTCAATATTTCAACCGATGTTTACCATTTTCAGAGGATAAGAATACCCGCCTTCTATTTGCTCTTGTTTTGTCAGGTATTCGGTAAGATATTGTCCACAGTTACTGCCAATCAGGTTTTCTGTCCATTCACCGATACTCAGGATGACATCATAGCCGGCTTCCTGTAGAGTATTTATGACTTTGTAATTGTTTTCATTGGGGATAATATAGGAGGTAATGTTGTTCTTGTTTGCTTGATATGTGGGATTGACCGGAGTAATCTTGATGAGGAAAGTCTCGGGATCGAAATATTTAAGCAGGATGTCGGGATCAACCACTATTCCGCTGGGAAGGGCAAAGTTCAATGTGATCTTGCGTTCACCGGGCGTGTAGAAAGCTCTCCCATAGTCTGCAATTTTCGGGAAATCCCATTTTCTGACTGGGACTAACCAGTCGCGTTGTTCCTTATCCGTGGTATGTATTGAGAATTGCAATTGGAATCGGTGGCGATAGTAAGCGTTCTTGATGTCCAGCAGCCCATCGAAGAATGTGTCGGTACCGATAGGGGCGACGGTGGATATTGTGGGCATTAAGCCTGGTGCTTGGTAGCGGTTGGGAAGCTCCTTCAGAACATCAAGCACGTTTGGGTTTAGTGCCGGATCGCCCATTCGGGCGAATTGGATTTTGAATTTACTGGCTGGGATTTTTCGGTCGGGGTAGCGTTGTAATACCATGAAGTCGATTTGTTTCAGGATGTCTTCTGATGAAAGTTTTCCCTGGTACCGGTTTCCGGCATCGCAGAACGGGCATCCCACCGGACATCCGTACAGAGTCGATACAATCAATACCCATTTCTGTTCACGTGGGATTGGGGGCTGAACGGATTCTACGAATTCGATGTGTTTGCCATTGCCCAGTTCGGCAATGTAGGCAATGGCAACGTTCTCGTCACCGGTTTTTGCCAGAATTTTCAACTGGGATTCCTTTTCATATCGTGGGCGATTTCCATAGCGGCTCGGACTCCATTGCCGACACATATCGCGGTTTGACGGAATCTGTCGTTCACAACATCACCAATCAGGTACAATTTCCGATTTCTAATAAGTTCGTCTGTTTTTACTTTAAGCGAATTTCCGATTATCCCAAAGTTGGGATCACGCCCGGCAGCTATCAATAAGTAATTGCACTCGATGGTAATTATTTCATTATTGTGGTTGCAGGTCAGAGCTAATTGATCATCTGTATTTGTAATATTTCGGATTTTGATATTAGTGATGTATTCTATATTATTGGTGTTTTGCGCCCGTTCGAACAGCAGCGGCAGACAGCGGGTGTTGGACCCTCGGTTTAGAATCAGTACTCGGTTATTTTGCACAAGGTTCAGAGCATAGTCGAAGGCGGCATCACCGGCGCCGATGATGGCGATTTTCTTGCCCGTTTCCCCAAGGATTGGATATACTTCGTAATGTATGCGATCCTTAATGCCATCAGCAATGGGCAGATCGGAAATGGTTTTTGGAATGGTGCCGATGGCGATGACAGCATAGTTGGTAACAATTTCCCGTTGATTAGTTTGGGTTACGAAGAGATTTTGGGCGTAACTAATCTCGACGACTGTTTCTTGACTAACCTGGATTCCTGTATTCTGTAGCTGCCTTTTGAATAGAGCAATCAAATCGGGACCGGTGATGCCATTGGGGAATCCGGGATAGTTCTCCACCAGGTTGGCGTTTCGCAGTAATCCACCAATCTCGCTTTGTTCCAGTAGTATCGGTTCGATATTATGGCGTTTCAGTTGGATAGCTGCGGCAATCCCCGAGGGTCCAGCGCCGATGATTATAACTTTGTTTTTATTCACCTTTCTTGCAATTGAGAATCAGATTATTTCCACTCACCCCAACTGACGGGGGGGGCTTTTCCGGAGCCCCAGAGGGTGTAGCCCTGGTTGTGCGCCCAGTCTTTCGCCAGTGTCGATATCTCATCAATTCCGCAGTCAATGTACACCTGCGCTAAATTCTTGGTACCGGATCGGTACATCACCCGGAGCATGTCGTTTAAGGTCTCATTTTCCCCGATTCCGATGAAGGCGTACAGGGCGGTTTCAATTGTGTTGGAGTTGTCCGACTTTAAGTCGTTTATGAGTACCTGCTTGGTTTGCTCCCAATTACGCATTAGCCCCTTGCGGTCTTTTTTAGCGACCATCATGCGTACTCGATCCCGGGTTGATTTGGGCTGCCAATCGAGTTTGTCCAAGGCGTTCACTACCGAATTGTTAACATGCCAATTACTTAAGCCTGATACCAACACTGGAATAGCGCTGGGATCGCCGATGCTGCCCAAGGCTTCGGCGGCAGCGATTCGGGAGTTGGTATCCCGACTCCTGAAAATAGCAATCAGTGGCTGCACGGCACGGCTGTCCCCGATTTCTCCCAGATCGAATATGAGTTCGTTTTTCAGCCAGCCTTCTTTTTCCTTAGATAGAGTAGCGATTATTGGTTCAACAGCACGTTCATCGCCGATTTTCCCCAGAGCTTCAGCAGAACGCCACCGGATATTGATATCCTTATCTTCCAAAGCAGCAATCAGCGGTTCCACAGCACGATTATCGCCAATTTTCCCCAGTATTTCGGCTACTATACCCCGTACGTTATTATCCCCTTCATTCAACGCAATCATCAACGAATCCACCGCACCGGATCCGATTTTTTCCAATGCTTCCGAGGTGACTTCCCTTAGTTGCGTGTTATCATCCTTCAATATTTCAATTAACTGCCTAACCGGGCGGTTGTCGCCTATTCTCCCCAAGGCTTCAGCGACGGCGATTTTAACATCCATTTCGAAATCCGTAAGCAGGGGCATCAATGGTTCCACAGCACGGGGGTCTCCAATCCGTCCCAGGGTGTTTGCCACAATTGTGCGAACTTCCTTTTTTCGGTGCTGCAAAACCGGGATAAGGGGTTCCACAGATGGGGCGCCCAATATTATCAGGGATTCCGACGCCTTTTCCTGCACTTCCCAGAATCTATCCTGGATGGCATCAACCAACGGCATCACAGCGCGTTTGCTGCCGGTGTGACCCAAGGAATCCGCAGCGGCTGCCCTTTGGCGGAAATCAGGACTGTCCAACTGTTTTATGAATTTCCCAACCTTGCTGTTTCCACAGCCGATCAAAGTGCTCAGCGTAATAATCAGAATGATTACCAGCAACCTTCGTTTATTGTTTGGAAAATTACTCACACTCATCCGAATCCCCTTCATGGTATACCTCCTCAAATATACGGATCAGATATTTAGAATTCATAGGGTTTTTGATTAGTAACTTTGACTAAGGGTAAGGTACATGCCCCAGTTATGACCGTCGTCAGACCAGGCGATATCGGCACGACCGACTACGTCCGCCGGCAGGATGACGCGCAATCCACCGCCGTATCCAAGTTGGATTCGATCGGAATGCAGCCGTTCATACCAGGTGGTACCGAGGTCGGCGAATATTGCGAATTCTATTCCGGGTTTCAATTCCGGTAGTGTCGATAGCTTGGTGCGCAACCGGCTGATGGGGTCGTTGAATTCATCTACCAAGGTTAGGCGTAGTTCGTTGCGGTACAATCCCATCCCACGACCTTCGAAACGTTTCCAAGGGAAGCCGCGTAGGGTTTCTCCGCCACCGATACGAAACAATACCGGGTTGGGCACTTCGCTGAAGATGTATCCGGCTGACACCATTTGTGCCCATACCATTCTGGGTAATACATTACGTTCTTCATGTTCCCATATTGGTACTGCAAGCCGGAGGTCGGCGGTCGATCGGAAGACATAGTTATTCACACCTGCGCTAAGATGCAGTACATGGTATTCAAGGCGGCTGTAGAATCCACGGGTGGTATGGTAGCGGTTGTCCCGGATATCCTTGGTGATGCGAATTCCAAAGGAGGTCTCATCCAGGTTGACCCATAAATCTCTCGCCGTAAATAGTTGTTCAGCAGCAAGGGGGTGATCGTCCTCTTTTATCTCGAAATCGAAGAAACGATAAGTACGAAAACCAACAATCCCGCCTAATTTAACATTATCACCGAGGGGAAATCCCAATCCCAACCGGGTATCAACACCGGCACACATAGCTTCGATCAATGATTTGTGGTACTCGCTGTCGACAGGATGGTACCGCATCCAGTCTACCAGGGCATATCCAAGATATATTTCACATTCTGCATTTTTCCAGGGACGGATGGCTTGAAAGGAGTACCATTGGGATCCACGAGTAGTATAGATTCCCATAAATCTTACCCGCCCGGGATGCTGGTCTTTATAAAACACGTTCAATAACACAATTCCGCCAACGTCGGTATCGTAGCTAATACCAGGCAGGACAAGCACTCGCGCCCAGGCTGAAGTAACGCTCAACAATATAAGTACTATCAGGGAATTCCGAAGCATTTTCATCAGATTATTACCCGACTTTTCAATTCAGGAACCATATGAGGATTGGGACAAGTCCGAAAGGACTTCGGGGGTATCGATGTCAATTAGAATGCCGGGATCATCAACCTCAATGGTGTTGATTCGGTCTGGATGCCGGGTCAGAATATCGCGCAAGGTGGAGACTTGACTGCCGGTGACATCTGGTTTTGTGGGTGCTGATAATATTTCCTGCCACCAGAGCCTGCCAATCAAGATAGGATGTCCTCTCCGGTTCCGATGTCGGGGTTTGATTAGTATTTCCGGATGATTGTCAAAGGCTTTGATTAAGCAATGAACGGTTTCTGGAGATACGGCGGGATGATCCACTAACGCTACCATTGTCCCCAGGATGCAGGATTCCTGGATCGAAAGTCCAATTTGCAGGCTGCTCAGTTGCCCATATTGCGGGATAGGATTGACTGTCACCTGGATGCCGTCAGGTATGCCGTATTCTTGGATTTGCGATGCTGCGGTTCCCAGCAATACCGTTATTTGTTTAATGCCGACTTTTTGTAGATATGCAACCACCGCTTCCAGGAATGTAACTTTTCCCCATTTGCACAGTGCTTTGGGAGTTCCCATGCGCTGTGATTCACCGGCAGCCAAGATTATTGCGGAGATGTGCGATGCAACATCAATCGACATATAACGATACCAGTTTAAATGCGTTGACATCCACCAATCCGAAGTTGGTCAGTTTAAGTTCAGGAATCACGGGCAGGGATATGAAGGACAGCGCCATGAAGGGATCACGCAGGGTCGAACCCAGTTTTTGAGCCGCATTTATTAAGCGTTCCACAGCATGCGCAACATTTTCCAAGGGACGATCATTCATCAACCCGGCGATGGGTAAGGGTAAGGATTGTACCAATCGTCCGTTATTGATCACGACTTGTCCACCCCGCATTTTCACGATTTCAATTGCGGCTGCCAATATTTCGTCATCGGAAGTACCCACGGCTACTATGTTGTGGGAATCGTGGGACACGGTGGAGGCTAAGGCACCGTTTTTTAATCCGAAACCCTTCACGAAACCGACACCCACCTCCCCGGAAGCGGTGTGGCGTTCCACCACTACCACTTTAAGGATATCCCGGATAATATCCGGTTCCAGGTATCCATCGCGGGATGGCATTCGCGCGGCAGTTGATTTGGTCAATATTTGATCGGGAATGATTTCGATGACTCGGACGTCCTTCTCCTTATCCTCGATTTTCATGTCCTGGATCAACATCCAGTGGGTGTTGACTGTGGATCGGATACCGCTGTCGATATGGTACCGACGTCTTTTTGTCATGCGACCATTTCTGGCAATCAATTCACCACGTTTGTACACGTCCCGAATGTTCAGCGATTGGAGATCATCGAATACCAGCAGGTCAGCTTGGAATCCGGGGGCGATAGCACCGGTGTGTTCCAAGTGGAAATATTCCGCGGTGTTCAGGGTTGCCATCTGTATCGCCAGGATGGGATCCAAGCCGAATCGGATGGCTTTACGGACAACGGCGTCGATGTGACCGTCATCCCGCAAGTCAAGGGGATGCCTGTCGTCGGTTACGAAGAAGGCACGGCGGGCATTTGTTGAAGTGATGGCTGGCAGCAGGGCTTCCAGATTCCGCGCAGTAGTGCCTTCCCGAATCATCAGGTACATGCCCTTTTCCAGCTTTTCCCGGGCTTCATCCAGGTCGGTGGTTTCGTGATCGGATCGGATACCCGCAGAAATATACGCCGACAGATCATGACCGGTTAATTGTGGGGAATGTCCGTCGATCCTTTTACGTTTAGCAATCAGGATTTTTTTCAGCACGTCGCGATCCCTGGCGATGACGCCGGGGAAGTTCATCATCTCCCCCACTCCCAATACCCGATCCATCCCTAAGAACATTTCCAAGTCCGATGAGGTTAGCCGGGCGCCGGATGTTTCCATATCGGTTGACGGCACACAAGAAGGCAGCATCATATAGACATCCAGGGGCATGGCCTCGGTCTCGTCCAACATATACCGGATGCCTTCCAACCCGAGTACGTTGGCGATTTCATGGGGGTCGATAATGACGGTGGTAGTGCCTCTGGGTACGACGGCACGGGCAAATTCCATCGGTACCATCAGGCTGCTTTCAATATGTAGATGTCCATCGAAGAAGCCCGGACATACATAGGCGTTATTTAGATCAACCTCCTTTTCGGCTTTGTAATCGCCAAAGCCCACCACCTGTCCACGATAGATGGCAATATGCGTGTTTTGGATGGTTCCGGACAGGACATTAATCAGGTTGGCGTTTTTCAGGAGCAGGCTCACTGACCCTTTCCCACCTGCTACACGCAATTGCTGATCAAGTCTTGCTAAAGACGTTGGCATTGGATTCCTGCGATATGAAAAAACCGTCGGGCGATTGACGGTGACAATCAACGTTCCCCTGGGTTTTAATTACTTTTAGAACAGGCTGATATGGGTCTTAATGCCTTCTCTATTGAATTTGGTTATCAGAGAATCCAGATGTATTAATGTGGAGTCAAGATGGTCGTACAATTCAGGTTTGTATATCAGCTTCCCCACTGTGCCTTCCTGATCACTGATAGTGGATGTGATGTCTTTTAATTCGGTGATGAGGGATTTTACTTCCTCGGAAACATCGGCGAAATTATCAATTGTCTTCCCTATCGCTTGATCGTGATCTTTTAAGATGCTGTGTACTCGTTGCGCGGAACTGTCCAGTTGAGTTATGGCGCTGGCGATCATAGGGGAACTGTTCCCAAGCAGATTATCCAGTTTCTTACTTGCTTGGTTGAGATTCGCCAAGCTGGATTGGAGGTTTTCCTTCACCTCCGGGGTACCGAAAGTTTCGTTAATAGTTACTAAAGTGGTATTTAAGTTGGTTAACAGCTCCTGGATATCATCACGCATTTCACTCGCCATGGTCAACAGTTCGGACATCCCTACGCTTGGGGAGCCGATCAACGGTTCATCAAGTGGGGCATGGATTCCGCTAGATCCGGGATATATTGAAATCACTTTTCCACCCATTAATTCCGGGGAATCGATATAGATTTTTGCATCGGTATATAGGATAACTTCCTTGTCAAGCTGGATGCGAACTTCCACCCGATCGGGATATAGATTGATGTCATCCACTTTACCCTTATTTACCCCGCTTACCAACACTCTAGCCCCAGGTTCCAATCCGGAAATTGAGGTAAACTGGATAATGCGGGGATAACGTTCCGACTTGATTTTATAGCCCTTTCCCCACATGATCCCGAGGAACAACACCACCAGGGCGATAATTATTGTCAGCCCCACCTTAATTTCGGCACCGGTTCGATTCATCTGACTTCCAATTTTTCCTTTATGTCTTCCCAGAGTACAGGAGATGTCCCAGGTAAATCCTGGCAAGTGACATCTACTCCGGACTCGACTATTTTCGTGACAAGATCGACTTCAGCGCGGGTCATGAACACATATGGCAGCAATTCAGTTCTATCTCCCTGATAATGCAACCCGCCGATAATTACAGTGGTAATTTCACCACCATTAGCCAGTATGGTATTCACAGCTTCAGGGGATTCCACCACTACCATTAGGCGTTTGTTTTTTTGTGGATTGTTAAGGATTGACGCTACGTCAGAAAGCGATACTACCGAAAAATCCAGGTGTGGTGGTATAGTGGCAGCGATGGTGGTTTTTAGATCCTCGTCACGAGCGTAAGTATCAAGGGCAAAGATCAATGATCGGATTTTTAACGGTTCCACCCATCCCAATATCACCTGTCCGTGGATTAAGCGGTCATCGATTCGGACAATAGGAAATTGGTATCGCTGCTGCAGTCGTTTAAATAATCCCATTAGTCTATCGGATTCCTCGAATCCCATCCGCCTGGATCGCTTCGACCAATTGCGGAAAGCTCAATCGATTACGTTTCGTTATAAAGGAAAGTAACATGGGCAAATTCAAGCCGCAGATCAACGCTAACTGCTTATTGGATTCGCATAGGGTTCTGGCTGCCAAATGGGTCGATCCGCCGAAGTAATCGACCATGACTACGGTATCCATATCATCAGGAATGACTGATTGAATCTGTTGGCACAGGCTGTCAAATCCGGCATTTTGATTGGAAAGAACCACCAAGTTTTCTTGGGGACTCACGATGGATTCCGCTGCTCGCAACAGTTCACGTCCAATATCGTGATGGGTGACAAGGATACCGAGAACCGGCTGCTTTCCCTTGTCAGGGATATCAGGACTATTCGTAGTCGCCATGGAGGTAGTTTTTCAATCGATTTTTAAGTCGATCTTTATTCTGAATGGCTTCCCGCAATCGTCTGTCAAAGTCCTTGGCGGGATGGAATCCATATACTTTCAAATGCAGGTTAAGGGCGATGGTTTCAGCAATGACGGTAATGTTCTTTCCGGGGAAGATAGGCAATCGAATCAGGGGGATTTTTACACCCAATATTTCGCGATATTCTTCCTCTAATCCAAGTCGTTCATAATTTTCACTGTTATCCCATTCCACCAGTTGTACTTCCATCTCTACCCGTTTTTGAGCTCGGATGGCTTGTATTCCAAAGATGCGGCTAACATCGATGATTCCTACACCACGTATTTCCATTAAGTGTTCTAAGATTTTAGAACCTTTGCCGATGAGCATACCTTCCGCCATTTTGGTAACAACCACGATGTCATCCGCCACCAATCGGTGCCCTCGTTCCACCAGGTCTAAGGCGATTTCCGATTTTCCGATGCCGCTTCGCCCGGTGAGTAACAAGCCGGTTCCGTATACATCCACCAGAGATCCATGTACTGTGGTTGACGGTGCAAAAGCCTCATCGAGGTAATCGCTCAGCAGGTGAGTTAACTCGGTAGTAGTTAAGGGGGAGCTGAATACAGCGACTTCTCGTTCATCGGCGATGGTAATGAGTTCCGCGGGAACTTGGTTATTGTTTGTGACAATCAGGCAGGGGATATCGCATTCGAAGGTCTTGTTTAGCGAGGAATATCGCTTCTTGGCAGAGAGATTGGTCAAGTACTTGATTTCAGTATTCCCAAGTACTTGCACACGGTCATAAGTAAATAATTCCAGGAATCCCGCCAGAGCCAAACCCGGTCGGTGAAGGTCTTTTTGAGTAATGACCTTACTCAGTCCACTTTCTGAGGTGTGTAGGGTGAGATCCAGTTGCAACTGCATTTCTTCATACAACGCTCTCACCTCAAGCCCATCCATGTCCTGTTCCCACTTTTACCAGCAGCAGGGAGATGTTAATGTTTTCGCAGTTTCTCCTTATATTTCTTAACCTGCTGCTCTAATTTATCTACCGTTCGGTTGATGGATTTATAGAAATCATCGGTTTGGTCTTTCGCTTTCAACACGGTTCCATGTACGCTAAGCAAGATTTCACAAGTTTTGTTTTCTTTCTGATAGCTTAAAATAATATCGCAGTCGATGATGTTATCAAAGTACTTTTTCAGTCTGCTTACTTCATTATTTGCATATTCTTGTAGTTTGGCTGATGCCTTGAAGCTACGGGCAGCTATACTTGTTCTCATCGGGACTCCTTTCACCGATAGTTTAACTGCCGACCTGCGTTCAGCCCACCGATTCCGCTCTGGGATGGGCTTTTTGATAGACGGTACGCAGGCGGTCTACGGATACATGTGTATAGATTTGCGTTGTGGCAAGATTTTGATGTCCCAACAGCTCCTTTACCGCACTGAGATCGGCACCATGATCCAACATGTGGGTGGCGAAACTGTGCCTCAAGAGATGCGGGGACAGTGACGTTGCCTGACAGATTTTCTGCAATTCCCGTTCCACAATACGCTGCACGGTGCGTCTGGGAATACGATTGCCGGTGCGGGACAGGAACACAGCTTCTGTCACGGTGTTTAATTCCTCCAATCGTTCTTTGCGATAGGGAAGATATTGCTTAATTGCCTGCTGGACTTTTTTCCCCAACGGCAATATTCTCCCCTTCCGACCTTTCCCCATTACATAGATAACGTTTTCTTTCCAGCGGATAGATGACAGGTCGATACCCACCAATTCGGAAAGCCGGATACCGGTGCTGTAGAACAGCTCAAGGATAGTTCGATCACGGACGGCACGATAACTCGGTTCCGGTGGATGGTTAAGCAATAATTTCAAATCTGCTTCTTCCATAATCGACGGCAACCGCTTTTCCATCCGCGGTATATCAATACCATCCGCTGGGTTTGTTTTTATGATTTGCCTGGTCAACAAGTACCGGAAAAAGCTGCGTATTGCAGCGATTTTCCGGCGGATAGTGGCACGGGATGCTTTTTCTTTTATGCATTTCGTCAGGAAATGCCGTACCGCCAACCGATCGGCTTTATGTAATAGTACGGATTTTCTTCGCTGCTGGCTTTTCAGGAAATCCAGGAATTCCAACAGGTCCAGATTGTAAGCATCTACCGTGTGTTCCGAGTATCCCCTTTCTATCCCGATGTACAACAGGAACTGTTTGATCCACTCTTCCATGTCCCGGCTTAGTCGAGTTTGCGAATCCTTCTTATTCTGAGTTTTCTGCGTTTTCATGTAATTGGATTTTGGCTTTGCATTTTGGGCATTGGCGATAATGCCCTCTTTGAGTATTTCGATCTTCCAATACTGGGTACGCACAGTCGGGGCAGGATTTCGATACTAACGGATACCAGCTTGCGAAGTCGCATTTAGGGTAATTACCACACCCAAAAAATGGTTTTCCTTTTTTGGTACGTTTTTCCACAATTTTCCCATCGCAGCCGTCTTTAGGACAGGCAACGCCGGTGTCCATTTGTTCCAAATGCTTACATTTGGGGTAATTGGAACAACCCAGAAAGGGTCCGTAACGACCTGATTTAGCCAGCATATCACTGCCGCATTTGGGACACTTTTTTACAATCCCGCCTGGTTCTTCTTTTTCGTTTATATTCTTAGTATATTTACATTTAGGGAATCCAGAACAGGCGATAAATTTCCCCCGCCGTCCCCAGCGTTCCATCAAGGAACTACCACATTCCGGACAGGTTTCATTGGTGTCTTTGATTGCCAATTTGCGGATTTCATCTGTACGGGAATTCACCAACTGCAGGGATTGCTGGAACGGACCGTAGAAATCCTCGATCACCTGCACCCATTCTCTCCCGGTTTCAATTCCGTCCAATTTGTTTTCCATTTTCGCTGTGAACTCAATGGAAAAAATATCGGGGAATTCGGATACCAGGATACGATTCACCGTCATGCCTAACTCAGTAGGAAACAGCTTGGGGGCTTCGCGCTCTACATATTTCCTATCCAAAATGGTGCTAATTATCTGAGCGTAGGTCGATGGGCGACCGATGCCATTCTCTTCCATTTCCTTGATGAGGGAGCTATCAGTGAATCGGGGCGGTGGTTGGGTAAAATGCTGTTTCGGATCGAGTTTCAAGAGGGTTAGTTCTTCGCCCACATTCAGGTGTTCCGGGAGTTTATTTTGTTTTTCGGCATCGTTATTTTCCACCGTTTCTTGGTACACATGAAGGTATCCCTGAAACAGCACCTTGCTCCCTGAAATCCTGAATTCATAGGGTCCAGCAGTGATGATAATGGTGGTGGTTTCAATCCGGGCATCTTCCATCTGTGAAGCCACGAAGCGGTTCCATATGATACTATACAGCTTATATTGATCATTGGTAAGGTATTTCTTCACCGAATTAGGGTCACATTTCATTGATGTGGGTCTGATAGCTTCATGGGCTTCCTGGGCACGTTTAACTTTGGCGAAAGTGCGGGGTTTGGGTGGGAGATAATCCTGTCCGAACGCATTAAAGATATAATCACGCACCATTTCGACAGCTTCCGGTGCGATTCGAGCGGAATCGGTACGCATGTAAGTAATTAAGCCGGTGGGACCTTCAGCACCTAATTCGACGCCTTCGTACAAGCTTTGTGCCACCTGCATGGTTATTTTGGCAGGGAATTTAAAGCGCCGGGAAGCTTCCTGCTGCAGAGTACTGGTTATAAAGGGAGGTGCTGGTTTCCGATTAGTTCGTTTTTTCTGGATATCTTCAACATAAAAGGTCGAAGATTTCAGATCATCAACAATTTTCTGGGCAGAATCTTTGTCGGGAATCGATGCCTTTTTCCCTTTTATTTTATCCAGTTTGGCGTTAAATGGACCGGATTTTTCGCCTTTCAATTTGGCAGTAATTGACCAGTGTTCCACGGGGACGAAATTGGTAATCGCATCCTCGCGCTCACAGATCAACCGAAGCGCAACCGATTGTACTCTGCCGGCTGATAAGCCTTTGGCAACCGTTTTCCATAGGATGGGACTGACCTGATAGCCCACCAAACGATCCAACACCCGGCGGGCTTGCTGGGCATCAACTTTGTTCTGGTCGATAACACCGGGGTTTCTTACTGCTTCGGATACTGCACGTTTCGTTATCTCGTTGAACAGGACGCGTCCCACCCGGTTCGCGGGTACCTTTAACAACATCGCTACATGATAGGCGATGGCTTCGCCTTCCCGATCGGGGTCGGTGGCTAAGAGTACAGAACGAGCCTCTTTTGCGGAGGCTCGCAGAGTTCTAATTACTTTTTCCTTTCCCGGAATGATTTCATACTCTGGCAGAAAATGATCCTGGATTTTCACACCCAATCTCTTTTGGGGTAAATCCATCACATGCCCGACTGATGCCTTTACTGAGTATTTATCTCCGAGAAACTTATGAATCGTCTTTGCCTTTGCGGGCGATTCGACGATTACTAATATATCTGGCATTGGCTTAGAAAATAACGTGATCCCGTAGGTTGACGGAGTTACAAGACCATAGGTTGAAGCAACCCACCCTCTAAAGGATACCCTATGGAATTTCCCCTGAGTGATTTCCCCCATTGATACGGTATTGAATTATTGCATCAGTTCAGATGCGCCTTACTCATTCTACCGAATGACAAAACAAAGGTTCCTAATGCACGGATTCCCGCCAGGAACGCAGGAAAAACGGCATTCCCCTCATATCGCCACTTCCCGAGTCATAATCAAACAAGTAAGATGCGACGATGATTTTAATGTCATCCAGACCGACTCGGGTATTTCCCATCAGGAGTGATCGTTCGATGATCTGCTCCAGTTCCATAGCGTCAATTAACCCGAGGTGTTTCAACTGCAACAAGTAGCCGTAGGCTTCGGTAGTCAACACCAACCGTTCGACGTCATGCAATATGCGTTCGGAGTAGGGCCAGAAACACTGGCGGCTGTCGGCTTTCCATTCATACTCATGCTTTTGCATCCGGTCGAAAAGGTAGGTGATGGCGGTAGAAATCTCGTTTTCCGTAAAACCCCGTTTTACAAGGTCATCGGAAATGATTTCAACCTCATCGAGTTCCAAGCGGCGGGATTGGATTTCTCCAATGAGGTAAATTAAAATTTCCACAATTCTTTGGTCCATTCCTCTCCCTTGAATTCTTGCACTCCCTCAACACCTACAAACATAGTAAATTTTTTGGCGAAAAACAAGTAAAATAATTCCAAATCGAAAATTTCATCGTCCACAGCATTTCTTGTATTTTTTGCCACTTCCGCAGGGACAGGGGTCATTTCGACCCACCTGATGATCCACCCTAACTGGTTGACGCTTGCCTGCTCTTGTGGGAGATGCCGGTTGATCAGGCTGCTGTGGTCCAGATTCTGCCTGCTGATATCCCATGCCGGTGGCGGACTGATGTCTATATGACATCCGGGAAGGATCCGGCTGTGTAACTCTGGGACGTTCCACCTGCACCTGAGCTCGGAAAATGAATCGCAAGGCTTCTTCGTTGATGTTATACAACATTTCCTGGAACATTTCAAAGCCTTCGCGCTTGTATTCGATCAGGGGATCCTTCTGACCATAGGCACGCAACCCCACACCTTCCTTCATGCGGTCCATGTCGTAGAGGTGTTCCTTCCATTTCTCGTCAATAACGCGCAGGATAGCGAATTTCTGCAACTGGTTGAAGGTTTCCTCTCCCAAGGTTTCTTTGCGCAAATTCAGCAATTCTTTTACTTTTTCTTTAACAATTTCCTGCAAGCGTTCAGGTAATGCCGGTTCTAAGTCGGCTGGACCAGTGGTGAGGTTCAACAGGAAGATTTTCATCAAGGTCTGGCGCAGAGATTCCCAATTCCAATCCTCGGCGTGTACATCAGGATCAACACTTTCGGATACAATTTCTTCGAGGAATTCGTCCATCATGTCCTGGGTTTCCTCGATGGGATCATCCTCCATCAGCGCCACCCGGCGTCGATCATAGATGATCTCCCGCTGCTGGTTCATGACATCGTCATATTCCAATAGGTGCTTGCGAATTCCGAAGTTGTGCATCTCCACCCGTTTTTGGGCACGTTCGATGGATTTGGTGATCATAGGGTGAGTGATGACGTCCCCTTCTTTGATGCCAAGGCGATCCATCACCCCCGCAATGCGTTCCGAGCCGAACAACCGCATCAGGTCGTCTTCCAAGCACAGGTAGAATTTTGATGCTCCGGGGTCACCCTGCCTGCCGGATCTTCCACGAAGCTGCCGGTCGATGCGACGGGATTCGTGGCGTTCGGTACCGATGATTTGTAGTCCGCCGATGGCATAATCCCGGGTTTTTATCCATTCGGCTCCGTTCCAAGGGATATCACGGGGATCGGTAATGTCTTTCCGGATGATGATGACTTCGTTTTGCTGCGGTCGGCTGGCGGAATTCCTGAGTTCTTTTTTCTGATCCCGGTCTTGGACTGCGGTAACAGTTACGCCTTTCTGTTCCAACGTCTGTACGATATTTGCTTCCAATTCCTCAGGAACTTCAGTCACTACACAACCGGTTTTCCCGGTGCATTTCGATTGGATGTCCGAAATCAATTCTTCCACATTTTCTTCCGGAAACCGGATGATACCGGCGCCCAGTTTGATATCGGTTCCCCGTCCCGCCATGTTGGTGGCGATGGTAACGGCGCCGGGCTGCCCTGCTTGTGCCACTATTTCCGCTTCCCGCTGATGGTGTTTGGCATTCAGGACGTTATGAGGGATACCACGCCGCTTCAGCATCCGAGACAATGTTTCCGACACCTCAACGCTGACCGTCCCCACCAACACCGGTTGGCGTTCCTCGTGGAGTTCGGCGACTTCATCAACGATGGCGTTATATTTTTCGCGTTTGGTGCGGTAGATTTCATCCTGGTAATCGGCACGACGGATGGGTTCGTTGGTGGGAATGACCACCACTTCCAGTTTATAGATATCGAAGAATTCGTGTTCCTCGGTTTCGGCGGTACCGGTCATGCCGGCTAAATTATCGTACAACCGGAAGTAATTCTGCAGGGTGATGGTGGCGATGGTCTGAGTCTCGCCTTCGATTTTGACGCCCTCTTTGGCTTCGATCGCCTGGTGCAGACCATCGGAATAGCGACGACCGACTTGTAGGCGTCCGGTAAATTCATCCACGATAAGGACTTTGCCGTCCTGCATTACATACTCGTTGTCCTTTTCATACAACGAAAAGGCGCGGAGCAGTTGGGAGATATTGTGGATTGTTTCCGACCGCTCAGCGTACTGTTCCTGAAGCTGTTGCTGTTTCTTGGCTTTGATGGAATCGGGAAGGGAGGTGTCGCTGTGTATCTTTTCACTCTCCACCGCCAGATCGGGTAATACGAACATCTCCGTATCCCCCTTATGGATTTTCGCCATCTCTTCCCTACCCTTTTCGGTCAGGTCGATCACATGGCTCTTTTCATCGATGGAGTAGTAGAGTTCCTCGTCGATTTCGTGTGTCCGCTTCTCGCGCAGGAAATCATTCTCCACCCGTCCCATCAAGCGTTTCATACCAGTTTCGCCAAGCAATTTTACCAACCGACGATGCTTAGGTGTTCCCCGATATGCTTGGAAGATTTTGATGCCCGCCTGGTACTCGTCTTCGGCAAGCTCAGTTTTCAAAAGCTCCTCGGCATCAGCCACAATGCGATTGACCAGGTCACGCTGGTGGCGAACCAGGCGTTCCACAGCGGGTTTCATTTCATGGTACTTGTGCGTCGAAACTTTCACAGGACCGGAAATAATCAGCGGGGTACGGGCTTCGTCGATCAATACCGAATCCACCTCGTCCACGATTGCGTAGTGATGTCCGCGCTGTACCATGTCGTCAGGATGGATCGACATATTATCGCGTAAGTAGTCAAAGCCGAATTCGTTATTAGTGCCGTAACTGATATCGCAGTTGTACTGTTCCTTTCGCACTGGGGGCGGCTGGTCAGAAATGATACAACCTACCGTTAATCCCAGGAATTCGTAAATCTTTCCCATCCATTCCGAGTCGCGTTGAGCCAGATAATCGTTGACGGTGACCAGATGTGCACCTTTACTTTCCAGGGCGTTCAGATACAAGGGCAAAGATGCCACCAGCGTTTTACCCTCACCGGTCGCCATTTCAGCAATTTTCCCTTGATGGAGTACGATGGCGCCGATTAACTGCACATCAAAGGGCACATCATTCCATGCAATACGGTTGCCCATCACATCCCAGGACATTCCCACCAGCCGTCGGCAGACGTTTTTTACTACCGCAAACGCTTCCGGTAGGATGTCATCAAGGGTCTCACCATCCTGCAATCGCTGCTTGAATTCCGGTGTTTTTGCCTGGATTTCCTGATCGGATAGCGATTGCATCTCCTCTTCCAGACGGATGATTTCCTCAACCAACGGCATTAGGGGTTTGATTTCTCTTTGGTATTTGTCACCGATAATCTTTTTTATCAAACTAGCCATATTAATCTACAATATATCACTATTAGCAGATGAGCGACATCCAGGTTCACACTCCCAGGAAAAGGCGTTCAGCTAAGAATTCCGGTAGTCCCGCTTTCCGAATTTTTGCGGCAGCTTTTTCAATATCATACTGTAAGCGGATGCGTTCGAATTCCACGGTGTCGGTATCGAAAATCACGAAAGACAGCCTGGGATCTCTATCCCGGGGCTGCCCTATACTGCCGATGTTTATAATACATCGAGCCCGGTCTTTGGATTCGAATAGAGCAGGGATGTGGGAATGTCCGATGAAGCATATCGGTTCATCGAATGCCTCTAAATGTCGATTGGCATCCTCCCGGGAAAAGATATAACCCCACTTTTCGGGATCGATAGGAGTAGCATGTACACAGAATACGCTGTCATTGGAACAAATGAACGGAAGGTTCTTCAAGTATTGACGATTACTTTTAGTAAGTCGTTCATCAGTCCAGCGAATCGCTGCCTGTGCAAATGAGTTAAAATGTTCCATTGAAGTCAACCCCACCGCTGCGGAATCATGATTGCCGGCGATGGCACCATCCGCTACATCCCTGATAAGTTCAATGCAAGCATTGGGGTCGGCACCGTATCCAACAATGTCGCCCAAGCAATAGACGTGGTCGACATCCTTGTGCGATATTTCCTTAAGCGCGGTTTCTAATGCTTCCAGGTTGGAATGAATATCAGAAATGTATGCTATTTTCAATTGTTACTCCGCAGCAGGATTTGATGCAGCCGGTCGGATAGTTGATTTGTTCTGCTCTTGGTCGGCTTGCAAGTCCTTATAGACTGCATCCAAAATCCCGTTGATAAATGCCCCACTTTTCTCGGTACTGAATCGTTTGGCAATGTCGATTGCTTCGTTAATGGAAACCTTGGGTGGAATATCGGCAAAATGGAGAATTTCGCACAACGCAACCCTAATCAGAATGCGATCGATGATTGCCAGTCTATCCAGAGCCCATTTTTCCACTTTCTTACTTATCCAATCGTCCAGTTCCGCCTTGATAGCAACCGTTCGTTTGGCTAAGGATCTTACAAAATTGCGATAAGGTTCACCCGGCTTGCACAGATCATCTAGAATTTCGGAGATCTCGGAGCCGGTCATTTCATGAGCGTATAGGATTTGCAGCGCTCTTTCCCGTGCCTGTCGGCGGGATCCCATTGTCAACCTCCCACTCAGTGGGGTACCGGCTCCATGTCAAATTCTACCGGTGTTAACCAACCGTACTTATCATCCACTTCGCCGTTAACGATTTCGAAGAACTTCCGTTGCATTTCCAGAGTTACCGGTCCCGGTTTCCCGGCACCGATGGGGATCCGGTCGATAGAACGAATCGGGGTTACTTCGGCTGCGGATCCGGTAAAAAATACTTCGTCGGAGATATATAGTTTCTCTCGAGGCAATAGTTGTTCAATCACTTCGTACCCACTGTCCAAGGCGATTTTTATAATACTATCCCGGGTGATTCCGGGAAGTACCGATGCACCAAGCGGTGGAGTATGAATGATGTTATCCCGGACTACAAAGATATTTTCGCCGGACCCTTCGGATACATAACCGTCTTTGTCTAAAGCGATGCCTTCCACATAACCGTCCGCTAAGGCTTCCAGCTTAATTAGCTGGGAGTTCATGTAGTTGGCGGAACATTTCGCCAACGGCGGGAAGGTATTGGGAGCGATCCGAGTCCAACTGGACACCTTGACATCTACACCTTGCTCCAACGCTTCCGGTCCCAGGTATTTTCCCCACTTCCAGGTAGCAATTACTACCTCCACCGGACAATCGCGGGAATCAACACCCAGGCTGTGGTATCCACGGAAAGCAATGGGACGGATGTAAGCATCGCGCTGTCCGTTGATTTTGATGGTATCGATGCATGCTTGAGTGACTTCCTCTTGGGTAAAGGGTATGGGCATACGATACATTTTCGCGGAATCGAACAATCGGCGAGTGTGATTTTCCAGGCGGTAGATCACCGAGCCTTTGGGTGTATCGTAGCACCGTAATCCCTCAAACACAGCCGATCCATAGTGAATCACGTGGGAACAGACATGGATGTTGGCATCTTTCCAATCAAGGAATTCACCGGAAAACCATATCTTCCCAGTTTCGTCAAATGCTGACATGAGGTTCCTCCTGATGCTGTGCTTTATTAATTATTATTTATTTATATTTTTATAAGGCTTCGCGAAATTACTATCCGCTGCATTTCCGAAGTTCCTTCGTAGATTTCTGTGATTCTGGCGTCACGCATATAGCGTTCAACGGGATACTCCTTCAAATAGCCGTACCCGCCGTGGATTTGCACCGCTTGGGTAGTAACCCAATTGGCGACTTCCGAAGCGTACAGCTTAGCTTTCGCGGATTCCACCATGAACTCCTTGTCCAGGTCTTTTTTCGTGCAGGCGCTGTACACTAACAACCGTGCCGCATTAATCTGAGTGTCCATGTCCGCTAACTTGAATTGGATGGCTTGGAACTGGGATAGGAATTTCCCGAACTGCTTGCGTTCGTTGGAATACTTCAGTGACTCGTCTAATGCAGCTTGCGCAATTCCTATGGCTTGCGCCGCAATACCGACACGACCACTATCCAGGGCGGTCAAGGCAATACGGAATCCGGCGCCTTCGGAGCCCACCAGGTTTTCCGATGGTATCCGGCAATCTTCTAGGCTGATGGAGATGGTATCACTGGATCGGATACCCAGCTTCTTTTCCTTCTTGCCATGGACCAGCCCCGGTGTGCCTTGGTCAATCAGGAACGCTGAGGTGCCACGGGATCCTTGTTCCTTGTCGGTGACGGCAAATAACAGGTACACATCACAGTTTTTTCCGGTGGTGATAAAGTTCTTGGCGCCATTCAACACCCAATGGTTACCGTCACGGACAGCGGTGGTGGTCATGGTACCTGCGTCGGAACCGGACTCCGGTTCTGTAAGGCTAAAGGCACCGACTTTCTTGCCGGATGCTAACGGTATCAGGTATTTTTGTTTTTGTTCTTCGCTGGAAAATTTCTCCAACGGATAACAAACCAGTGAATTGTTGACGGAAACAATTACACCTACCGACGCATCACCACGAGATAGTTCCTCAACAGCCAATGCATAGGAAACGCAATCCATCCCGGCGCCCCCACACTCCTCAGGGGTGTTCACTCCCATGAATCCCAGTTCGCCGAGGGCGGTAATAAGCTCCTTTGGATAAATCTCCTTCTCATCCCGTTCCTCGGCACCGGGCATCAATTCATTTTCGGCATATTCCCGGGCAGTATCCCGAATCATAATTTGTTCTTCAGTCAATAGATGATCGATGTTCATCCTGCGCTCCGTCACACTTTAGTTTCGATATTACATAACCTTCGGATGGTTCTTCTTTACGAATAATCGTAAAATCCCTGTCTGGATTTTCGACCTAACAATCCCGCGGCAACCATTTTCTTCAACAACGGGCAAGGGCGGTATTTGGAATCACCCAAGCCATCGTGTAGGACGTTCATAATTGCCAAACACACATCCAGTCCGATCAAATCGGCTAAGGCTAACGGACCCATGGGATGCCCCATGCCCAATTTCATGATTCCATCGATGGATTCGGCGTAGGCCACCCCTTCCATCAAGCAATACACCGCTTCGTTGATCATGGGCATCAGAATGCGGTTGGACACAAATCCGGGAAAATCGTTGGCAGGGATGGGGGTTTTCCCCATGGATTCCGCCAAGTTCTCGGTAGTTTCATAGGTATCATCCGTTGTCATGAGCCCTTTGATCACTTCCACCAGTTTCATCATCGGCACCGGATTCATAAAGTGCATGCCGATGACCTTGTCCGGTCGCTTGGTGGCAGCAGCGATTTCTGTAATGGAGATGGTGGATGTGTTGGTCGCCAAGATTACATGCTCCGGGACTATTTCATCCAGTTTCCCGAATATCTCGAGTTTGATGTCCTTGTTTTCCGTCACCGCTTCCACCACGAAATCGGTTTCTTCTATTTCATCCCAACTGGTGGTAAAGGCGATATTTGCCAATGTATTATCCGCATCCGCCTGGGTGATTTTTTCTTTGGAAACCTGGCGTCCTAAGTTTTTGGTAATAGTTGCTTTGGCACGATCAAGGAATTCCTGGGCAATGTCGATCAAACATATTTTATAACCGTGTTGAGCTGCGACATGGGCGATCCCATTGCCCATAGCTCCCGATCCGATCACTGTGATTTTTTCTATCGCCATGTCTCCCTCTTTACAATTAGAAGGTGAGTAGGAAACGTGTTATTCAATTTCAACCGCAAGGGCAGTGGCTTCGCCTCCGCCGTTGCACAATCCGGCAATTCCTCGCTTGCCGCCGGTGTCTTTCAGCGCATGTATCAAGGTCACCAGGATCCGGTTGCCTGAGGCGCCTATAGGATGTCCAAGTGCCACTGCACCACCCCAGATGTTGACTTTGGCGGGATCCAAGCCCAGGATTTGATTGTTGGCGATTGCAACCACGGAAAAGGCTTCGTTTAATTCAAACAAGTCCACATCATCCGTAGTCCAACCTACACTTTTCAATAACTTCTCCACAGCGCCTGAGGGTGCAGTAGTAAACCATTCCGGCGCTTGGCTGAAGGTGGCTTGCCCTACAATTCTGGCTAAGATGTTCAATCCCTTTTCCTGAGCATACTTACGGCTGGTGACCACCGTGGCTGAGCCACCGTCATTGATGGATGAAGCATTGGCTGCAGTGACGGTGCCTTCCTTATCAAACGCCGGTCGTAGTAATGGGAAGCGATCGACTTTTGCTTTTCCGGGCTCTTCGTCGGTATCGACAACCACCGGATCCCCTTTACGCTGGGGGATTTCCACCGGCACGATTTCCCTGACGAATTTTCCATCATCGATGGCTTGTTGAGCCCGGGTGTAACTTTGGGCAGCGAACGCATCTTGCTGTTCACGGCTGATGTTTTTCTCTTTAGCGCATAATTCGGCACACATACCCATGTGTTGATCGTTATATACGTCCCACAACCCATCATGTACCATCATGTCCAGGATTTTGTTGTGTCCCAACCGCATACCGTTCCTGGCAGCAGGGACGAAATAAGGCGCCAAGGACATGTTTTCCATCCCTCCGGCAACCACCACATCGTATTCCCCGACCCGGATCAACTGGTCCGCCAGCATGACCGATTTCAAGCCTGACGAGCATACTTTATTTATAGTCAGGGCACTGACGGTATTTGGGATTCCGGCAGCGATGGCAGCCTGCCGCGCCGGCGCTTGTCCAGTACCACCTTGCAGCACCATACCCATGATGACTTCCTGCACATCGCCCGGCACAATGTTAGCGCGTTTCAACGCTTCCGAAATCGCTATGGAACCCAATTTTGTGGCGGGAATTGACGACAATGCACCGTTGAATGACCCGAAAGGTGTTCTCGCCATTCCCACAATTACCGCTTGCCGATCGTCCATGAATAACTCCTGATCAAAATGCTATGTAAAGTATTTTTTATTACTACCTTATGATTTTGATGTCGCCATCGCAATCACGTTCCAGTGTTCCAACGGGATTTTTTGCCGCATGTTGAAACACAATGGTCGCACTACAATCCAACGTTCTACGAATTAAATCCTGTTTGACAGTCAGCACCCGGCTGTGGATGAGGTCATAGGACATTACCTGATCCAATTGCAACATGGCAGGTGTTGGGATAATGTCCGCCGGGAACAGTAGGGTCTGATCGCTGTCCTCGATCCATACCACTTGATGTCCCGGGCAATGCCCACCGGTCAATTCCACCCGGATACCGGGGATAACCTGTTCAGTTCCTTTCACCAACTGTAATTGACTGGCATCACGAAGCGGCAGAAAGTCATCCTGATGGTAGCTGTACGGTGCCTGTTCTACGGAACCGGCTGCCCATTCCCATTCCAACATCTGCACTACATAGGTTGCATTGGGGAATGTAGGAACACAGGTTCCATCTTCTGTCAATTTAGTCGATCCTGCACAGTGATCCCAATGCAGGTGGGTCAGGATTACTATATCCACGTCCTGGGGTCGTATCCCCAATGTTTCCAATCCGGAAATGAGCTGCCTGGGTAATTGTACATTATATTCAGCGGTCAAATCCCCCAGCGGTTTATCACCTAACCCGGTATCGATAACCACAATGTGATCGGTACCTTTAACTACCAAGCAAGTTAATCCCAACAGCAATCTGGATGATCTTAATCCCGGTAGTGGTTCTTTCCCCAATTGTATCACGGTGTCTGCAGGGATTTGAAGCAACCCATCCTGAATCGGATATACCTTGAAGCGTCCGATTTTGATGGTCGCAATCTCTACCCCCATCACACCCTGGAACCTATGATACTTCTTGCGATGACCAACCGTTGTATTTCGGATGTGCCCTCACCGATTTCACACAGTTTAGCATCACGCAGGAATCGCTCTACGGGATAATCGCGAGTGTATCCATAGCCACCGTGAATTTGGATAGCACGATTAGCGCAGCGCATGGCGGTTTCCGATGAGTACAATTTCGCTATGGCTGAAGCACGAATATAATTCTTATCGGCATCCTTCAAGCGGGCGGCATGATATACCAATAACCGGGAGCTTTCGATTTCAGTTGCCATGTCCGCCAGCATAAATTGTATGGCTTGAAACCGGTTCAGGGATCTGCCGAACTGTTTCCGTTCTTCGGCGTATTTCAACGATTCATCCAAACACCCCTGGGCGATTCCCAACGCCATTGCCCCGATGGAGATACGACCGCCATCCAGGATGGTCAGGAACTGTTTGAAGCCTTCGCCTTCCCTACCCAATAGGTTTTCCTCGGGGACATGGGCATCCTCGAAATGCAACATAGCGGTGTCAGAGCCGCGCACCCCCATCTTGTTTTCCTTCTTCCCCACCGAAAATCCCGGGGTTCCGGATTCCACCAGTAAGGAACTAATCCCACGTGTTCCCTGAGATTTATCGGTCACAGCAGTTGCCACGTACACCTTTGACACGCTGGCGTTTGTGATGAATATTTTGGATCCATTCAGGATATATTCGCCGTTTTTCTTGACCGCCGTGGTTTCGGTGCCTCCGGCGTCGCTTCCGGCGTTCGGCTCGGTCAATCCGAAAGCTCCCATCCATTCCCCGGAACACAATTTGGGCAGGTATTTTTGCTTTTGTTCTTCGTTGCCGAACAAATAGATGGGATTGGTGCCCAAAGAGATGTGTGCCGCTAAAGTTAGTCCGGTCGAGCCGCACACCCGGGAAATTTCTTCCACCGCAATGCTATAGCATACAGTATCCATCCCGGCACCGCCGTATTCTTCGGGGAAGCAGATTCCCATCAACCCCAGCTCCGCCATTTTCTGCACAGTCTCTTCGGGGAATCTGGCGTTTTCATCGATTTCGGCGGCAATAGGCTTTACTTCATTTTGAGCAAAATCGCGCACCATATCGCGTAACATGGTTTGCTCTTCGGTCAGGAAATACATGGAATTATCCCTCAGTAAGTCTATAAAATATCACTGATTCACTAATTTGCTATCACTTTTTTGCTTCCCGGTCAGTCTTTCTATTCTTCCCCAATATCATCCAATCGGTCGTACCCCCTACCCTTTTCTATGCTTTTACGCTTTTCCAAGTCGTTAATCAGCTCCTGATATTCCTCCTGAGATAATTCATAGCTGTCCAACAACTTTGCAAACTCGAATTTCCAAGTCTGGTTTGCCTCTCTGGTCTTTGGTTTTCGGGCATGATCAGCCATAAGAACCTCCTGGCAATTGGGGGATTTATAAGTTCTTTATCCGTTCAGACTCTCATCCAACAATTCAAGCGGGTGCATTACCTTAATATCCAATTTCTGCCGATCCACCTGTTCCCGAAGCTTCAGGATGCATCCCGGCGATGATGCTACTACCAACTGTGCATCCGTTTTTGTCACCTCGGTCACACGTTGTGAGGTAATCTCTTCGGCAATATCCGGGAACATCAAATTAAATGATCCACCGAACCCGCAGCAGTGATCGGATCGCACTTTCTCTACTACTTCCACTCCGGGAATCGCTTCCATCAGCTTCCTGGGGGCATCGGTAATCCCCTGAGTATGTGTCAAGTGACAGGAGTCGTGTATAGTAACACTTTTATTAATGGGCGTTCGATCCGGCTGCAGAATATTCAACCGCTTCATTATCATCGTCAGCAACTCGGAACACCGACTCTTAAATTCCCGGTATTTCGGATCGTTTTCGCCGAATAATTTTTCATATTCGTGAGTAAAGGCTCCGCCGCAGGTTCCATCCGCAGATACCACCACATCCACGTCCTCATCCAGGAATACGTTAATATTCCATTGAGCCAGCTTCCGTGCAGTTTTAAAATCTCCATTGTTGAAGGCTGGCGCCCCACAACACAACTGCTGGCGCGGGATGATAACTTCATATCCCAACTTCGACAACACGCTGATAGCTGCATACGCAATGTCCGGCAACAGGTAATTAGACATACACCCCATAAAATACCCAACCCGCCCGATAGGAGGATCACAGGTGGCTGGTACTCGCTCAGGAAGGGTATCCAATAAGGTCTTAGTGCTAAGCTTTGGGATAGTCAATCCGGACGGCAAATGTTTGTATCGTATTCCCTTAAGAAAAGTCAAAGATTGCACTGCTCGAACGATTTTCAGAGCGATTTTCAAAAGTCCGGGTTGTCCCAGAAACCCTTGGAACGCCACTCGTTTCGCCAGCGATTGACCTACTTGTCGCGCTAAGAATTCCCGGGATGTGATCCACAGATTTTCCGTTAAGACACCCGACGGACACACCGATTGACAACCATAGCACAATAGGCAGCGATTGAAGATGTGTACCAAGTATGAATTGGGACGTAATTCTCCGGAATATAGTGCTCGGAGCAGGTTGATTTTTCCCCGTGCTGATGTGGATTCTTCGCCAGTCATCAGATATACCGGACAGATGCCGTGACACAGTCCGCAGTTGATACAGCGGTCCAAGTCTTGCTGCATGTCCTCGATGACCGAAAGGTACGCCACTATTCAGATTCTCCCTGGTTATCCGTTTCTATTTCCACAATCGGCACCCCGGCATCCACTAAATCCCCCACAGAAAAGTTAATACGTTTGACCACCCCTTGCGACGGCGACCGGATTTCATTTTCCATCTTCATGGCTTCCACAATCACCAATGCCTGTCCCTCTTCTACCGTATCCCCTTCCTGCACCATCACCTTAATCAGATTTCCGGGCATTGGCGAAGTGATGGCACTCGGTGCAGCGCTTGATGCCCCAGTGCCCCCCCGCTGTCTATCAGCTTCCTTGGCAGCATCATCCAGAATGATCACTTTCCCCCCAATATGTATGTACGTCCGTTCCTGATTTTGGGCTACAAACACACGTTGTAACCTGCCATCGACCGTCAAGCTGATTAGGTGATCGGATAATTGGCAGGTTTCTATAGCTAACTTCTCATCACCGATTGACACCTGGAGTTGGTCCCCATCGCCCTCAACTTTAACTTCAACCGAAGTTCCATTAACCAGGTATTCGTAAATCGCCATAATCGCTTCCAGTTCACTTACTCTGATTTGCCGATGTGCCAAGCGCCCAGTGTCTGCCATGGGGATGGCATTTCCCGGGTTCCAGTGAAGGATGCCCCCGGCGTCTGCATATGTTTCCATATCGCCGCGGCTGCCAGGGCTAATTTATCGTCCTGACCGTCTTCTGCAGATTCCACCTGCCACGGAGTTAAAAAGTTATCAATAAAGGAAGTGGTGGTATTTCCTTTCCAGAACTCCGGATGTTTCACGATATCTTTCAAAAAGGTAATAGGAGTTTCCACACCCAAGATGACATATTTATCAAGGGCTTGGATCATGCGACGGCAAACGGTATCACGGTCTTCACCCCAGCAGATTAACTTCGACAAGATAGGATCGTAGTGTACTGTGACGTTCATCCCGGTGCGGATGCCGCTGTCCACACGGATTCCCGGTCCAACAGGCTCTTCTACCAACAACAGCGGTCCGCTGGAAGGCAAAAACCCGTTTACTGCGTCTTCTGCATATATCCGGCATTCAATGGCATGTCCGCGCGGTTGGATGTCATCCTGACGCAAAGTTAATTCTTCACCCGCGGCGATACGTATTTGTTGTGCCACTAAATCCACACCAGTGGTACATTCAGTAACCGGATGTTCCACCTGGATCCGGGTGTTGACCTCAAGGAAGTAGAAGTCCTTGTTTTTATCCAGCAGGAATTCCACTGTGCCAGCATTTCGGTAT
>CBDVBD010000018.1:0-33195 GCA_965372135.1 uncultured bacterium
CCAACCCATTTTGTGGATATGTAAAACCTCATCTGGTTCAAGCTCTATCGCCTTCTGAATTTCGGATATAGCCTCGGTAAATTGTTGCTTTTGCAAGTAACCATACCGGCCGAGGAATCCATGAGCCCAGGCATCATCAGGCTCAACCTCCACTGCTTTCCTAAACCATTCAATGGCCTCATCATATCTTTCCTGGTCCGCCAGGACATGACCAAGCATCCTGTAACCCCATTCATTTTCAGGATTTATACCTATACCTTTTTCACATTCTGTACGAGCGCTATCGTACCTCCCAACATGGCGATACATATCGGCTAGTTTAATATGGGAATAATTATGCTCAGGTATTTTTTCGATTAGCTCTTCGAATACAGATATAGCTTTGTCATATCTTAAATAGTCATGGTATAGACATCCTAGGGAATAACTGGCCCACAGATAATCAGGGTTCATGTCAATAGCCTCATGAAGTTTTTCTTCAGCAAGGTTGAATTCCCCCCTTTCGTCATAGACATCGGCCAGATCCACTAAGGCTTCTACGTACGCTGAATCGAGCTCTACTGTTCGCTCAAATTCTTTTTCAGCCTCATCAAGTTGTTCCCGAGCTAAATAGGCTTTGCCCAATCCCTGATGCGCATCGGGATCATCAGGATTGATTTCTATGGCCGCTTTGTATTCAGCTTTGGCTTCCTCAAACGAACCTTTCTCGTGGTACGCTTCGCCCAGACTATAGTGAGCCTCGGCATATTGTGGATAGATGCTAATTGCCTTATCAAATTCTATAACGGCTTCGTCAAACTTTTTTTCCTCCATATACACATTACCAAGTATGATATACCCCTCTGCAAGATGTGATGTCCTCATAATAATATGATAACCAAGATGACTTGGAACAATGTCGCTTACTTCACCGGGATTCAGTTTGAGAACCGCTTCTTCAAAGGCGGGGAAGAAATCTCCTCTATTGAAAGGACCTAAATCTCCTCCCTTTGCTACACTGCTTTGATCAATGGACCTTTCCCGAGCTAGCCGGTCAAATGGTGTACCATCCTGCAGCATGGTTAAGATCTCTCGTGCTTCGACCTCTGTCTTCACAACAATATGCTTGGCTCGTAACCTATCTTCCAACAATCTTTCCTGTTCTATCTTATCTTTATGGAATTCCGCAACAGCTTTTCGAGTTATCTCCATCCCCCAAGTCTGGCCGACACGCATACTTTCTTCAGCAATTTGGGGCAAAACACTGACGAGTTTTTTCCCTGCAGGACTCTCGTAGAATTGAACAATTGTTCTTATTTCGTCATGCGTCAGATATTTATCATAGATAGAGACGGATAGATTGATTAGCTCGTCAAAATTGATTTCCGCTACGAAAGCATCCCAAAACTCTTCGGGCACATCGGGAGTCAATGCTTTCAATTGAGGAATCATTTGATCCATTATTGTGGTACTCAGTTCACGAGCACCGGATACTTCCATTAGCTTCCTAATATCATTAATCTTAGCTTGTTTGTCTATTTCAAGACTATCCGGATCCGTCTTAACAAGCTGCATTTTAGCAGAGCCTGCAAGAACAAGCACCAAAAGCAAAATAAGATAAATGGTCACTTTACCATTCATGTCGACACCACCTCTCTTGAACAGGATTTATCAGCATAAGTTGCAGAAAATACACAGTAATCGCTGTTTCAAAGCATTAAATGGCAGTCAGCCTGCTAATTACCCTTATCTGTTATTTGCAATGAACGTGCCAAAGAAAACCGTGGGTATCCGCTAACGATTTGACCTATAAGATAAAACGGGTCAAATCTTCGTCTTTGACGATCTCTTTCAAGGCTTTGATCACACGTGTTTTGGAAATGCGAATGCGTTTTGGTTTATCATAAGGCGCCTGGAACAGGATGTCTTCCAGCAAGGTTGTCAAGATAGTCTGCAACCTGCGGGCACCGATATTTTCCATTTTACGGTTGACGCGGTCGGCAGTGTCGGCAATTTCCTGGATCGCGTCTTTGTCGAAAGCAATTGCGACGCCTTCGGTGGATAACAGCGCGGTGTACTGCTTGATCAAGGCATTTTCTGGCTCGGTCAGGATGCGAACGAAGTCTTTAGCCGTCAGGGAATCCAACTCTACGCGAATGGGGAAGCGCCCCTGGAGTTCGGGGATCAGATCTGACGGTTTGGATACGTTGAATGCGCCGGAACCGATGAATAGGATGTGGTCGGAGCGTACAATGCCGTATTTAGTGACCACGGATGTGCCTTCCACGATGGGCAAGATGTCCCGTTGGACGCCTTCACGGGAGACGTCGGGTCCGTGCCCGCGGTCGGACCCGGCGATCTTGTCGATCTCGTCCAAGAACACGATCCCCAGGTTTTCGGTACGGTACACCGCTTCTTTGACCACGGCGTCCATGTCCACCAATTTGCCGGTTTCATCACCCAAGAGCAATTGCCGGGCATCAGCGATGGTGGTACGCCGTTTTTTCTGTTTTTTGGGCATGAAGCCACCGAAGATTTCCTGAAGGTTCACGCCCATTTCTTCGATGCCGCCCGGTGCGAAAATCTGCATCATGGACATGGCATCTTCCTTCAGGTCCAACTCCACCATGCGTTCATCAAGCTCGCCGTTGTCCAGTTTTTTACCCAGTTTTTGGCGGGATCGTTCCCATTTGGCGGTTTGTTCGTCGTCGTCGCTGTGGGACCTGGGCGGGGGTGGCAGCAGCAGGTCTAACAGCCGTTCTCGAACCTGAATAGCGGCTTTCTGCTGCACCCGCTCGGTGTGCTCGGCACGAACTTGGGACACCGCTAAGTCCATCAATTCACGGATGATGGATTCCACGTCGCGACCCACATAACCCACTTCGGTGAACTTGGTAGCTTCCACTTTCACGAATGGGGCACCAGCTAAACCAGACAGCCGGCGTGAGATTTCGGTCTTGCCAACGCCGGTGGGACCGATTAGGATGATGTTATTGGGCATAATCTCCTGACGGAGGTCCTCCGGTACCCGTTGCCTTCGCCACCGGTTTCTCATGGCGATGGCTACCACTCGTTTAGCCTGACCCTGACCGATAACATAACGGTCCAGCTCCCGGACAATCATTTCCGGGGTCAAGTTTCTGCCGGGATCTAATTCTTTCGACTGAGAAACCGGCACTGGGAGTGTTTCTTTTTGTTGCGGCATTAAGGAATGGTCTCCACGCTGAAATTGGTGTTGGTGTAAATGCAGATATCCGCCGCAATTTTCAGGGATTCTACGACGATTTCATTGGGAGTCAAGGCGGATTGCGACGCCAAGGCTCTGGCTGCGGCAAGCGCATAGGGACCGCCGGATCCCAACGCCACGATGCCGTCGTCGGGTTCCACCACATCACCGGTGCCCGAAAGCCACAACAGGCTGTGATCGTTCATGGCTGCCATTTGTGCTTCTAAGCGGCGCAGGTATTTGTCGGTACGCCATTTCTTGGCGGTCTCGATAGCGGCTCGTAGCAGGTCGCCCTGTAAGCTGCGCAGCTTTTCCTCGAAAATTTCCATTAAGGTAAGGGCGTCGGCGGCTGCCCCTGCGAATCCCACCAGTACCTGGTCGTCCTGCAGGCGTCGGATCTTACGGCTGCCGGCTTTCAAAATCGTGTCTCCCACGGTCAATTGTCCATCTCCACCCATAGCGCCTTGACCGTCACGAAGTACCGCTAAGATGGTGGTGCTGCGTACTTTTTGCATCATACTGACATTTCCCAAAGTTTCTGTTGCCCCAATTTTACGATATCCTGCCGAATCAAACTGATTTTCATCAGGTGATCGCTGGGATCATGATTCGCCGTCTCGGCGCTTTTGATTTTCTTCAGCAGGTCGGATATTTGGGATTCCTTAAAGAGGATTTGCATTCGGATCAGACAATCTTGCGCTGCTTGTTCTGGTTCTTCCATCACTTCCGACACCACTGCTTCCGCAATCCAATTCCTGAGCACTGGATCTTCGGTTAATGAGATTACTTCCGCCTGGGCAATATCCATGTTGTTCGTACTCCGCTCTTCGAGTATCTGCACCAGTTCCCGCAACGGCTGACTGGTAATACCGGATGTCTCCCAATGGGGGAAGGCTTTCGGCGCCAATTCAGGGTGCTGGATCAGAATCTTCAGCAGCTCCAGCGCTGGAGTGTCTTCCCGAGTTACCCTAAATTGTTCAAGCTGTGCCGGTCGTTCGGAATCCGGTCGGGGACGCGCAGTTCTTCGAATACCCGACAGCTCCTTCGCCAAGGTGGTTTCCGATAATCCGGTATGCTCCGCCAAGTCTTTGATAACAATACCACGATCCAGCTCATTAGGAATTCTTGCCGCGGATTCCAATACCCAACGGATGCGATTGCCCTTCTCACGGGGAGCCAACGGTGATGCATCCTGTGCCAACTTCCACTTAAACTCCAGGAACTGGGGTGCTGTTCCGAGTAATTCCTGGAACACTTCACTCCCCCGTTCTCGCACAAAGCTGTCGGGGTCTTCCCCTTCCGGCATAACCATGATTCTGGGAGTCAAGCCCTGAGACAACACGATATCACCGGCACGCAATGCGGCACGTAAACCGGCATCATCACCATCGAAGGTCAGCACCACTTCCCGGCAGTATCGGGCTAACAGGCGGGCTTGCTGCTCGGTGAATGCGGTCCCCAAGGTGGCGACCGTCTGGTCGAACCCGGCGATCCACAAGGCGAGTGTGTCGGTGTACCCTTCCACCAGGATGGCAAATTCCTGTTTGCGGATGGCGCTGCGTGCCTGGCGGATGCCGTACAACAAGTTCCCTTTTTGGAACACTGGCGTATCGGGGGAATTCAAGTATTTCGGGGTGTCCGGGTCGTCGGAAAGGGTACGACCGCCGAAGCCCACTACTTTCCCGGACAAATTAATTATGGAAAACATCACCCGGTGGCGGAAACGGTCGTAATAACCCCGTTCGGATTCTTTGGTGACAATCAGTCCGGCGCGTTTCAGTATCTTGACCGGTATCTTCTTGGCTGTCGCGACGTTCAATAGCCCATCCCAACGGTCGGGGGCATATCCAATCTTATGGGTGTTAATCACGTCCTTGGGTATGGATCGGGACTGCAGGAATTTCCAGGCATGGGCGGCACCGGGATCTTTACCATCCATCAAGGTGCGGTGGAAGTATTCCTGAGCCAACTCATTGGCACGGATCAGGTATTCCTGCTCGCTAATTTCCTTTTCTGAAAGGCGTGACTCTTTGGGGACTTCCACACCGGTACGGCGCGCCAATTCTTCCACTGCTTCCGGGAAACTCATGTTGTCGTGGAGAGTTAAAAAAGTAATGGCGTTCCCGCCCGCTTTGCAGCCGAAACAGTGAAAAATCCCCTTGGCGGGGTTGACGGAAAAAGACGGCGTCTTTTCGCTGTGGAACGGGCACAATCCGAAGTAATTCTGACCGCGACGGCGCAGGGACACATGCTCCGACACCAATTCCACCATGTCGGTACGCGCTAAGATTTCTTCGATGATATGTTGCGGAATTTTCACCAACCAGATTCTCTCATTTACAATAGCAGTACAATATACGGTAGATGACAGTTATTGTCAACCGTTTTTTGATTTGAGTGAGAAAGGGCGCTGGCATATACACAATCTCTCAACTAATCTTTGTTCTGAGTCGGGTGGCACAGGTTGCCTGCAACCCAGCTCGTATCTTGGCGGACTTGTCCGACTCTGGCGGATTCCCGTGGGTAAGTAAAGGCGGTCTCTACAACCCCTCCCTGCTATCTGCAGGGGGGGAGTAAGGGGGGTCTCTTTAGGTCGGGTTTCGTTGAAACCCGACTCTTGTGATAGCACCCGAATTCATTCGGGTATATCGAATGATAAATGACTATCTTTTTGGGAATAACACCACAATTTATTATGGTGTTAAAAGTGAACTAACTCACACCCCAACCGCTTCAGCGGTTTACATTGGGAAAGATAATTAGTTGAACGCCATAAGGCGGGAATGACATAGTGTGGATGTTATATCGGGGAATGCTTGCATTTGGAGGAATTTTTTGTTATCTTTCCTTGTCTAATGGAGGTTGGCATGATTAAAGGGATTATATTCGACCTGGATAATACCCTGCTGGATTTCATGAAAATGAAGGAAGAGTCGGTCAATGCGGCGGTGGATGCCATGATCGAAGCGGGGCTCACCATGAATCATCAGGATGCAGTGAATCGAATTTATGCCATTTATGATGAACAGGGGATCGAATTCCAGGAGGTGTTCGACCAATTCCTGATGGAAGAAATCGGGGTGATTAATTATAGAATCTTGTCGGCGGGGATCGTGGCATATCGTCGCGCCCGGGAAGCAACCCTGGCGCTGTATCCCCATGTCACGTACACCTTGACCAAGCTGATAAAACTGGGATTGAAATTGGCGGTGCTGTCCGATGCACCGGGGAAGCAGGCGTGGTTGAGGTTAAGCTACCTGAACCTGCATCATTTTTTCGATACCGTGGTGACACTGGACGATACCGGACTGAAGAAACCATGTGCGATACCATTTCAAAAAGCGCTGGAAATGATGGACTTAACACCGGACCAGGTGTTGATGGTGGGTGATTGGCCCGAGCGGGATATGGCAGGCGCCAAGAAGCTGGGCATTCGGTCCGTGTTCGCCAAATACGGAGACCGGTTCGACACAGTGGAATCCGGCGCCGATTACGAGGTTGACGATATTTCTCAATTGCTGGAAATCCTGAAGGAATTTGCATAATGAAGGGGATCGGGATAGATATCGTGGAAGTCAAGCGGATTGCGGAGAAAATCCGTGACGAAAAATTCCTGCGACGGGTGTTCACTCCTGCAGAAATCGAGGAATGTCAGAAGTTAGCGTATTCGGCGCAAGCTTTCGCCGCCCGCTTCGCTGCCAAGGAAGCAGTGGGAAAGGCATTGGGAACTGGCATCGGCGGAAAATTATCCTGGCAGGACATAGAAATCCTCCGTAGCGAAACCGGCAGCCCCACCGTCAATCTAAGCACATCAGCAATCGAACAATTACACAATCCAACCATCAAAATCAGCCTATCCCATACTGACAGCTATGCGGTGGCTGTGACGATATTTGAATAATCAACCAAAATATTGAGTATATTATGATCCCAATCGTAACCGCGAAAGAGATGCAATCCCTGGACTCCCGAACCATCGACGGAATGGGCGTGCCGGGGCTGGTGTTAATGGAAAACGCCTGCATGGGAGTGGTGGATGCCGCCGAAGACATGCTGGATGGTGCCAATGGCAAAACCATCCGAATCTACTGCGGTACCGGCAACAACGGCGGGGACGGATTCGCCGCCGCCCGGCACCTGCTGAACCGTGGTGCCATCCTCGACGTCCTCCTTATCGGCAATCCCGATAAACTAACCCCTGATGCCAAAGCCAATCATGACTGGTTCCTCGAAATGGGAGGCGACGTCTCTCCTATTAATAATATAAGCGATCTGGAAACCACCTCCCCCGCCGATCTCGCCATCGATGGATTGCTGGGAACGGGCATCCAGGGTGCAGCTCGAGGACTGGTGGCGGAAGTCATCGAACATATCAACCAGCACGAACTGCAGGTGCTGGCGATCGATATCCCTTCCGGTGTGGAAGGTTCTACAGGCAAAGTGGCTGGTCCGGCAGTACACGCGGAATTAACTGTGACAATGGGCTTGCCCAAGATTGGCTTGATGGTACCCCCAGGGTGGAACTATGCCGGTGAAGTCGATATAGTGGACATCGGCGTCCCCCGGAAATTCATCGAAGAAGCCGACCTGAAATTCGCCTTGATTGAAGTGGACGATGTCCTTGAAATGCTGCCCCGCCGCCATCGGGAAGCCCACAAAGGCGATTGCGGAAAGTTATTCCTTCTGGCGGGGTCACCCGGTTTTACCGGTGCCGCGGCATTGGCAACCGAAACCGCAGTGAAATCCGGCGTGGGATTGGCGCGATTGGGAATCCCCATGGCGTTGAATCAAATTCTGGAAATCAAGCTGACCGAAGGAATGACCTGGGTATTGGAAGACCAGGATCAGGGGCTGCTGCACAAGGACGCACTGCCGGAAATCCGCAATGCCCTGCAATGGGCGGACGCTTTGGCGTTAGGTCCGGGGATTTCCATGGAAGACAGCGTGGGGGAAACGGTAGAGCAGTTTTTACCCGAAGTCACCCTGCCCACTGTGATCGATGCCGACGGATTGAATCAACTGGGGAACAAGCAGCATCTGTTAAAGCAGCTACCGGAACAGTGCGTATTAACCCCCCATCCCGGCGAGATGGCGCGATTGACCGGCAAATCGATATCGGAAATTATGGAAGAACCCATCGCAACCGCACGAGAATACGCTAAAGAATGGCAGGCGATAGTGGTGTTGAAGGGCGCTCCCACTTACATCGCACGTCCCGACGGAATGGTAGCGATGAACCCCACCGGAAATCCGGGGATGGCATCGGGAGGAACCGGCGATGTCTTGACCGGGTTGATCGGGAGTTTCTTGGCGCAGGGACTGCCACCCTGGGAAGCCAGCGTGTGTGGGGTATGGCTGCATGGAGCCATGGGGGATCTGGCGGAAGAGGTGGTAGGAACACTCTCAATGACCGCATCGGATCTGATCGATATGATTCCGGAAGTGCTGGATACGATCGAGTATGATCCGTTAGTATGAATAATAACCTGAAACGATGGCTGCCGATTTTGGTTCCGGTAGGGTGGGGATTGGCAATCTTTGTGGCGTCGTCCATCCCGGGACACAGCATACAAAAAATGATGGTGGTATCGTGGGACAAACTGTACCACGTAGTGGAATTCGGGATGCTAGTGGTGGCAATAGCGTGGACGATGGTCAAAGTGCGGATATCGAAATGGTCTTGGATGGTGCCCCTGACCGCGTTTGCCATCGGCGCTGTCTATGCCCCGATCGACGAGTTCCACCAGTCGTTGGTACCGGGACGGGATGCGTCAATATTGGATATGGCGGCGGACTGGGCGGGATGTACCGCAGGAATGATAGGGGCGCTTTGGATTCGGAAATAATAATAAAATAATAGAATACAGGAGGATTTCATGGCTTCAGTGAACAAAGTAATCTTGATCGGAAATTTAGGCAAAGATCCCGAATTGAAATTTTTACCGTCTGGTGTGCCGATGGTAAAGTTCTCTATCGCCACCACTGAGCGATTCAAAGATTCTGAAGGGAACCAACAGGAAAAAACGGAATGGCACAACATCGTAATGTGGAAAAGACAGGCGGAAATTGCTAACGAGTATTTGAAGAAAGGCAGTCCGGTGTATATCGAAGGACGCTTACAAACAAGAAGTTGGGAGGATGAAAACGGGGTAAAGAAATATATGACTGAAGTTGTAGGGTTACAAATGCAGCTTTTAGGCAGGCGGGAAGACAGCGCCGCGGAAGGACCTCCTAATGATGTTCCCGAACCATCGGGCAAGAAAGAAACCCTGGAAGATGAGGACGATCTGCCATTCTAAATCCAAAACTCGAAGCTTTGAGAAAACATTAATGTAGCCGTCATATAGCATGATGAACTGTATACTGAAAACATTATACATAATGTGATGCACGTCATGTATTTGTGTAGAAATTATCAGTATATTCTGTCATCATGGGTTATGCATAGCAAATAATTTGTGTTTATTGTTGGTTCATCTTGCATACGTTCTCAATAACTAACGTTAATTATTGACTTTAATATGCAAAGCTAATTTTATCATTGCATTTCGCACATAAATTCCGTATATTGGAATATCTTAATTATAGTGAAGAGGTGAAGTCACTATGAAATTATACTCAAGTATGTCATTCGGACTGTCTGTCATTTTTTGCCTGCTTACTGTTTCTGGTGCTTTTGCCGGACCGATTGTTTCAAATAACGACATACAACCTGCCACAGAATTTTGCAACCCGAAAGAAACCGCCGGTCCGGAAGCTGCCATGATTCCCATGGGCGGTTCTCACTATTTCTTTGGGGAAACCGAGGAAGACCATTGTACGCTATGGATTACAGCCACCGGCGGTTTTGTAGATGTGACTGAAGCCGTTTTGGTTAATGCTGAGCCCCCCTGTAAACCATTTCCCGAGTCTACTTACATGACCCGCTACTTTGAACTATCGGGTCAACCTGAAAGCTTTTTCGATGTGCATTTCGGCTATTCCCAGGCTGATTACGATGCGGCGTATTTGGGACTGTATGAAACACTGTTGCATGTTACCTGGTACGATGGTAATCCTGCTCTGTGTGATGGCGAATGGATTAAAGCTCTGCCAACAATCGTGACAGACACCCCTGAAGGTGGGGCTGCGATGGTTACTTCCAATCATATGTCCCTGTGGTCTTTCTGGTGGGAAGTTAGACAATTTCCTCCCTGCCCGCCGGTATGGGTGGTTTCTTTCACTGCCACCGCGGGTGATCGATTTACATTGTTACAATGGATAACCGCCTGTGAGTTAAGCAATCAGGGATTCTATATTGAACGCAGTACGAACGGTATAAATTGGACACGGATTAACACTCAAATTATCGAAGGCGCTGGTACCAGCCCCATGAGCAGTGAATACACCTACACAGATCAACATCTGAACAATGGTGTTCATTACACCTATCATCTGATCTATGTGCACAACAACGGAATGGAGTATATCAACGAGATGACAGCAGAAGTCACCCCGTCTTTCTTGGGTGAAGCTATCGTAATTACCGAATACAAACTCCACCAAAACTACCCCAATCCCTTTAATCCAGCCACCACCATCGTGTACGACGCCCGAGCCGTGCCAGGTGAGATTGGTGGTGTATAATATATTAGGAGAGGAAGTGACGACATTAGTAAATGAGGATCGGGACCCAGGACGACATGCTGCTTCCTTTAACGCCTCAGGACTCCCGTCGGGGATTTACTTCTACCGGATGCAAGTCGGCGATTTCACGGACATCAGGAAGATGATACTAATTCAATGACCAGTAATAATTATAATGAAATGTGAAATGCACCGTTAATAACAAATATTCACATTTTTCTGAATAATATAGCATATTTTGCACAATAATAATACAATTGACCCTTGCGTAAACACCGAAAATCCGCACTGTTAATAATTTTTATATCTACGTAAAAAAACTCTTGACTTAATCAAAAAAAATATGTATGTTTATCTACCGATTGAGGGAACCAGATCGGACGAGAAGTAACACATTGTTATTGTACGGTTTCCGAGATCAACCGACCAAAGAAAAACCCGATGAAACATTCCCAGGTGGCAATAACCGGTCACTATAATGACGGGGGAACTTGTACGTAAACTGGGAAATATAGTTAGACGGGTAATACGATTAAGTGAGACGAGGTGTGGGGTTATAGTTTAAAAACATGGTTAAAAGGAAAGGCAGGTGGTGCTTGAAAATCTGTAACTTGAGAAAGTTTGTTAATTTTAAAATTAGTTACTTCGGGAGGAAGAAAACATGAGAAAGGCATTGTTAATTACAGCCTTAGTGTTGTGTGTTGCTTTCGCAGCTTACGCACTCGAATCCGGTCCGTCAAACACGGTAGGATTCATGAAAATGCAGAGAAACGGAATAGGATTCTTGAATGGTTTCTCGCCATTCATGTTATGGGCTGATTATTACCAGCCCGGTTACACTCCTACAACCAGCATTGACACCATCATTGGTGCGCAGGGTTCTGACGCCGATGAGATTTGGTCACAAACTCGTGGTCTGTCCGCAATATATTTTGGTGGCTTCTGGTACAACATTTACCCCCTGTACAACACGGACGCATACTGGTGGTACCATTATCTGTATCCGGACACGGTGAATATAACCACCGCCGGTGAAGTCGTGACTACTGACATCCTTTATGGTCCAATTGCCCCCGGTTTCAACGCTTACGGTATTCCGATTGCACAGAACACCCTGTGTTCATCGCTGGATTTGGATGATATCATCCCCGATCCAGGTTACCTGGAAGTTTGGGATCAAATTCAGGGTATGAGCTACATTTACTTTTCACCTGCTTGGTTTCCGGATGGCAACATTTTACCCAGCTATCCGGCTTGGGTGTACAATCCTGGTGCTGTCGCCACTGGTCCTTGGACATACAGTCCTGGAGACGATCCCCTGGATGGATCCACTTCAGCAGTTCGTGTATCTCCAATTGCGCCTAAAACTCGTAGCGTTGATCGAGCAACCGCTCCGTCAAATACCAAAAATGCACCGACGCCGAACAGGCGGGTTCATTAATAATAGTTAGAAAATACATGTTAAACAAAAGACAATTCGTGTGAAAAAGGAGGAGTCCTGATGAAAACCTTGAAATTAACCGTAGCTATTAGCGTTATTCTGCTGTTAGCTGCTGGACAACTATTTGCACAGCCTGCCAGTGTGGCATTTCGTACCGGCGCCTTGGGCGGGTCGTGGTGTCCAATTCTGGATGAAAATTTAGCCCCGCTGCAAGTGGGTGACTACATTGGCATCTATTTGGCTGGTCCGAATGGTGTGGTTGATGATCCTGATGAAATAACACATGGACCCGGTGGAGATGATGTTCAGCCAACCGGTAACAACATTGATGCTTTAATCATGCAGATAGAGATGGGCGGGATGGTTGCCCTGGGTAATTTATTCTCCGCCAATCCTCAGCTGATTATCGAGCCGGTGACCAGCCCCATCCCGGAACCGCTTGTGAATATCGGTGATGCCATGTTTTTGCGGGCTTTCAACGATGCAAGCCCTGCAGCAGCTTCTCATTACATTCCCATGGTTGAAGTGAACGGCTCTGCAGCGACAACGTACACTTGCCTTGCCTCCGGTCCTTATGTTGTGATCGTATGTTTTGGTCCAGCCATTCCCTTTGTTAGTGTTTGTATGCCTCAGGAAGCTGCTGGTCCGGAAGCTGCCATGATTGACAGTGGCACTGTTCACTATTTCTTTGGTGAGACCGCAGGTAGCCACTGCACCCTGTGGATTGAAGCCACCGGCGGTGCGGTGAATGTTACAGAGGCGGTTGTGGTTGATGCCGAGCCCCCCTGCCAGCCGTTTCCAAGCACCAACTACTTGACTCGTTACTATGAACTGAATGGTGTGCCGGACAGCTTTTTCGATGTGTACTTCGGATATCGCCAGGATGAATATGATGCGTCGGGTTTTGGTGTCGGTCAAGAAACGATGATGCATGTTGCTTGGTATGATGGTAGTGTTGTCCTGTGTGATGGTGAATGGGTAAAGACCTATCCGATTCCTGCGTTGATCACCACCAACCCTCAAGGTGGTTATGCTCAGGTGACCACGGATCATATGTCCCTGTGGTCATTCGGTTGGGATGGCGACAGCACCCAGTTGCCTGTGAACCTGGTTTCCTTTGAAGCTTTGGCTGGTGACCGTTCCGCGGTGTTGAACTGGTCAACCGCTTCCGAACAGAACAACGCCGGTTTTCACATCGAACGCAGCACCAACGGCGTGGACTTCATGCGTGTCACCAATCAGATGATTGAAGGCGCCATGAACAGCTCGACCACTTCTGAGTACACTTACACAGATCAACATCTGAACAATGGTGTGCATTACACCTACCGTCTGATCGATGTGGACATCAACGGTACTGAGTATGTCAACGACATGACAGCAGAAGTCACCCCGTCTTTCTTGGGTGAAGCTATCGTAATTACAGAGTACAAGCTGCACCAGAACTATCCGAACCCCTTCAACCCCACCACCAACCTCATTTATGACGTGTTGGATCAGGGTATGGTGACCTTGAAGGTGTACAACATAATGGGTCAGGAAGTTGCCCAGTTGGTTAACCAACCGCGGGAAAACGGTCGTTATGCCGTTGCCTTCGACGCCACTGGCTTGTCTTCCGGTATCTATTTCTACACCGTAAAGGTTAACAATTTCACTGACACCAAGAAAATGCTTCTGGTTCAGTAATTGTTAGTTCATGACTAATCATTAGGCGGAACCGATGTTTTTCGGTTCCGCCTTTTATTATAACGTTCTACCTGTTCTTTCTCAATGAGTTCAGGAAACCGGTTTAAAGAACAATGGTTGGCTGTCGATAAAGAAGATAGCGGGAACTTTTTTTCTCAAAGGACGTTTAACTTTAAGAATACTCTATACCGTAGTAGCCTTCTGGATGGTGTTTTTGTCCTTAACTTTATAAGTATCAGGAAAATAACCGCTGATAAAATTTGGTTACTCTTCATTAAAGGTTGATTATGAGCAGGCATTTTCGGTTCGAATGGTTGTTAGGGCTGGTGATGGGCAGCCTGATGCTTTTCGGGATGCTGGGTTGTGAGCTTGGCACCCCCAGTGGAACACTACAAGTTTTCTATTCGGGAAATTTAACCGGCAATTTGGAACCGTGCGGGTGAAAGGTCAAGAAAGGTGGGATGGCCCGGCGGGCTTCCTTTATTGCCGACTTAAAAGATAACAAGGCTCATGTACTGATCGCCGATGCCGGTGGATTTACCGATTATAATCCAAGAACGGGTGAAGAGAAAACTTCCTGCATGCTGCAGTGTTTTTCCCGAATTGGATACGAGGTGGTTGGGATTAGTGACAAGGATTTCCGGCACGGACTCGAGTTTCTGGTCGAAATGGCGAACAAGCATGGGTTGACTTTTGTCTCTTCCAATTTGTATTATGAGGACAGTAATCAACCGATATTCGAGCAGTATAAAATTATCAAACAGGCTGGGATCAAAGTGGGGGTGTTTGGATTGACCGATGAGATGTTCTGGCGGAATAAGGCATATGTCGACACTATGGGGATCGAAATCCGTTCCTACCGTGATGTATGCGCCGAAATGGTGAAGAAACTGCGATCGAAGGTACATTACTTGGTTCTGTTGACGGATTTGCGGCAGAAATCGCTGGACACGTTGATTGTGCATAATCCGGGAATTGACTTCGTGATGACCACCGGAACCTATACAACCGGAACACGGCGGTTGGATGTATCGCCTACTCTGATCGTAGGAACCGGGAACCGTGGGCAAAGCGGAGCAATGGTGGAAATCCCCTTTGATCCACAGAATCCGGATACCGTCGTTTTCCACGAAGTACAACGGCAGTTAACTGATGCGGTGGGAGTGGATTCATTGTTAGCGGATTTGATTACTGAATGCGCACCGAAACCACCCCAGAAGGAAAAAGCACACCGACCGCGTGGAAAGGACACCGCGTTGATAGGAAAAGATAAATCTAAAGCATCGGATATTAAAGAAAAGAAGCCGATTCGCAAATCCCCCTATCCAAGTCCTGGACAGCATGCCCCTCAGAATGAAATCAATAGCGATCAACCTAAGACTCAAACCGGCGGATAAGGGATTGCCCTTCAGCGCCTTAGTCCCACTATAAGCACAAATCTCAATCAAGTACTACCTCTCTTCTCATCTAATGATTTTTTTACGTGAAGAGAGGTTTTTTTCTCATGATATATTCGCTTAAAACGATGACTGTGCGACTGTGATGCATTTCCTGGATGGACCGGTTGCGCATTCCATTCCCAATGCTCTTTTCTATCAAGCTCCGTTCCCTTACTGCATCCAGTGGGATAACCACTCTCTGAATGGTGGAGTTGAAGGTGAGCGCCCTCCGGGATCTAAAGAAAATGGTGGTTCTAAAATAGCAACATTAGACTATAATGTGCCAGAAAATCGGCAGTAACATGCCGGTTCCGCTTTTTATGCGATTGTTTATAAAATATGGTATTTCTATACGCTTAATTTTTTTCAAGGAGTGGAAAAAACTCTTGACTCTTGGTAAATTTTTTCGTATATTTGGTTAAGTAAAGTCATAATAGTAACCCTATTTTCTATATTCCTTTACCAAAGTAGGGACATAAGGAATAGGAGAAAATGGACTTAGGATAGTACATGATGCATGTGAAGTTCTATGCGATTTCAATACTATTTCTGATTGCTGTAGGTACTTGTTTTATCCTGATAGCAATGGGGCATGGAACGGATCAGGGAATCGCAGCGGATACGCTGCCGAACAGCGACCTGGATGGTATTCAAATAACCCCTGATCGTAATGCAGAGATAGAGGTACAAACAGAGGGGGAAATCAACACAAACATGGGAGCAAAGACAGGGAAATCCGGAGGATAACTGCCCGAGGAGTGTTGATAGGGTAATTATAATAGAATTAGCTAATCGTATTATTTTACAAACTCGAAATATACCACTTGCATTTATGAGTAGATTTTCGTACATTGCAAAACCACCCATATTTTAGATGATCTTGCTGTTTATTTACATATAATAGAAGAAAATTAGTTGAAGAAGTGAGAAGATAGTGATTAACTGTAGAAAGGGAGGGTAGAATCAACATGAAAAGAGTAATTTGGTTTGTTGTGATTCCCGCGTTGTTGTTGAGCTGGAGTATAGGTTTTGCACCTCCGGTCAATAATCCTCCATTTCCTCCGGATGTTGTTGTGTATCCGGACTTAAGTAACTGTGCGGAAACAGGTCTTGATTTAATCAGTTTCTTATATGGACCGATACCACCAGACCCGGATCCAGGTGACCCGGTAACGTATGGCTATGAATGGTATCGTGACATCACAGGAACTGGTCAATATGAGCTGTACTACAACCCATGGGAAACTTGGTTGCCCGGTAATTTGACAGCCGTTGGAGAGCAGTTTCAGGTCGAGGTGACACCAACTGACAGTTTGGGTCTTCAAGGTGAAACCGTGATAGAAACCTTCAGTGTGATTTTCGAGGAATGCTTGGATGATTACGACATGGGTGACATTGACTACTGTTACCCCACGAATGTTTTAAATCCGGCTCACAAATTCACCGGCATTGCCTGGTTGGGTGAGGCTATCGATACGGAAACCTATCCCCATACATTTCCCTATGATGTGTATAATTCGGACTTGTATGATGATGGGGTGATTTTCAGTGATCCGTTCGGAACATTGACCGGAAATCCTTTTGCCGGAATTCCCTGGGTGCCCTGCCAGCAGGAAACGTTAGCGGTGATTGTTCACGCTGACACTGCTTATAGTGGACAGCCCATGTGGGTGAACATCTGGAAAGATGGAAACTTGGACTGCGATTTCGATGATGGTCCAGATCAAGCTGGTGTGTATTTCAACCCGCCAGAGGATGATTACTTGTGTTTCAGCGAATGGATTGTTCAGGATGCGATGGTGTCGGTTCCCGGTCCGAGCCAGAATGCAATCTACACCTTTGTGATCGACGATCCCGGCGATACCACCATGGGAGTGTATGATCTGCATCTGCGGGTCCGGTTATCTTACGTTGCTCTGGGCAGGTATGGATACGGCTTAGGTGGTCCCAATGCCTACGGTAACTTCGACGTCGATGAGTACTTAGGCGAAGTCGAGGACTATGACATCGAAGACGGACAGCTGCCTGTCAAGCTGACCAGTTTCGAAGCTGTTCCCGGCGATGGCTACGTAACCCTAAGCTGGACGACCGCTTCGGAGGTTGACAACGATCATTTTGAGATTATGCGCAGCACCGGTATTTCTGAACCGGTGACAATCGGTACCGTTAGCGGTGACAACCCGATGGGCGCCAGCTACGAATTCGTGGATACCCGCGTCACCAACGGTGTCACTTACAAGTACGTGCTGGTGGACGTTGACATCAACGGCATGCCGGAAACGCATTATGACATGGAAGTGACCGCTACGCCGAATTCTTTGCCGATCGACGTCACGCCGACCGAGTATGCGCTGCACCAGAACTTCCCCAATCCTTTTAACCCCACCACAACTTTGGTGTATGACGTGATAGATGCGGGATTTGTTAGTCTGGTTGTCTTTGATGTGTTAGGACGTCAAGTGGCTGCGTTGGTCGATGGGGAGCAGGATCCCGGACGTTATCCGGTGACTTTCGATGCTTCCGATCTGTCCAGCGGTATCTACTTCTATCGCCTGCAAGTCAACGACTTCAGCGACATGAAGAAGATGGTCGTTCTAAAATAAGTATTGCCGAAAGGGGTATTTCCCTGACGGATAAAGCGGGAAAAAGCCGGTGTGCTATACATCGGCTTTTTCTCTCTATCAACTTGATTTTTTTGTTTCGGATGCGTATATTGTTTGATATGGAAAATGATAATCTTCTACAGGCGGCTCGCGACGCCCGCGATCTGGCACATGCAACTTATTCTCGGTTTCCGGTCGGGGCAGCATTGCTGTCCCGCAGCGGGCGCGTTTTCACCGGATCTAACGTGGAAAGCAGCTCCTACGGGCTGACGATATGCGCCGAACGCGTGGCGCTGGTGAAAGCGTTGTCCGAGGGGGAATCGGATTTCAAACGAATGGCGGTCGTGGCGAAAACAACCCATGAAGTGCGACCGTGCGGCGCATGCCTGCAATTATTATGGGAGTATGCGCCAGACCTAACGTTTATCCTTAGCAACCTGGACGGACAGATTCGATGCATCTCCATAGCGGAACTTCTTCCCTACCCTTTCGACGGTGGGGATCTATCTAATACTTCCACCTAATTAACCACCAGCTTCATCATGCCAGAACAAGGGATTTTGATCGGGATTGCCGGAGGATCAGGATCCGGCAAAACTTTGGTTTCCAACACAGTAAACAGCCTATTAGGATCTGACCGTATCCTCATCATCGAACAAGATTCGTACTACCGCGATTTGAGCCATTTGGATCTCGAAGAACGCCCGCATCACAATTTTGACCATCCGGATGCCTTCGATCGGGACCTGCTCATTTCCCACCTCACGGATCTGAAGAACAGGAAAGCCATCCAACAGCCCCAGTACGATTATATCCATCATACCAGAATGCAAGAATCCAAAACGATTGCACCGCAGCCCATCATCATTTTGGAAGGGATATTGATCCTGGAAGACCCCGGACTCCGGGAGTTGATGGACATCAAAGTGTACGTCGATACCGATGCGGACATTCGGCTAATTCGCCGGGTGCGTCGGGATGTGAAAAAGCGCGGACGGACGTTGGAATCAGTATTGGAGCAGTACGAAATCTATGTGCAACCGATGCACCTGCAGTTCGTGGAGCCCTCCAAACGCTATGCGGACATTATTATTCCTGAAGGCGGCAAAAACTTGGTGGCGATAGATTTGCTGGTGACGAAAATCCGCTCGTTGTTGTCGCCGAACCATCAGCAAGAATAGGGTGTTTTGGGAATGTGAGTGATACCATGATTAACATTATGGGACCGGGTCGCGGGTGGATCGAAGTCATCAGCGGTCCGATGTTTTCCGGGAAGACGGAAGAGTTGATCCGCAGGCTGCGCAGAGCCCAAATCGCCAAACTGAAGGTGGAAATTTTCAAACCCAAGCTGGATGATCGCTTCGACGAGGATCATCTGGTTTCGCACAACGATCAACGAATCCGGTCAACCGCGGTAAAACATGCGGAAGAAATTATGGACTTGGTGGGAGATTGCGATGTGCTGGGGATCGATGAAGCGCAGTTTCTGGGTCCCGGATTGGTGAAGGTCTGCGAGGACCTGGCATCCCAGGGCAAGCGGGTCATCGTGGCGGGATTGGACCAGGATTACCGCGGGGTGCCCTTTGAGCCCATCCCGCAGTTATTGGCAGTGGCGGAAGTGATTACCAAAGCGTTAGCGATCTGCGTGAAATGCGGTGCGCCGGCAAATCGCACCCAAAGAATTACTACGGAAGACAACCTGGTGGTGGTGGGCGCTCAGGACAAGTACGAAGCGCGCTGTCGGATGTGTTACGAACCTCCCAAGGAATAATTCTAGTCGGCTAAATAACAAGGATTACCCGTGAGATTTATCGGATTGCTGGGTTTACTGGCGCTGATGGGAATCGGTTTCCTGCTCAGCAACAATCGCCGCAAGATCCCTATTAGAGTCATTGTATGGGGGTTGGGACTCCAGTTCCTGATGGTGTTGATTATTCTTGGAGATAGAAATCTTTCCTGGGTAGGAATGTCGCTTTTTACCGGTCTAATCTTGCTTTATATTTATCAACACCGATTGCAAAAATCCGAAACCTGGCGGTTGTTGATATTTCAGGCGATATTTATCGTCGGTGTTGGGGCTGCCACAGCGACAGCTTCGATCTTTATATCTCAGATCGGAATGTTCCCAATATACTTGGTGGTAATGCATCTGGTAATGTTTTATGGAATCAAATCCGGTCGCGCCGGAATTCGTAGGGGGGCGGTAAGCGGGTTGATAGCAGGGACACTCGGCTGGATTATCCACAACGGAATCTCTGGACAAGACATCTTCCGTGTGTTATCCGACCAGGTCAAACAATTCCTACAGCTAACCGACTTGGGAACCGCATTCATGTTCGGTAATCTGGCGAACAAGGAACACTTTTTCACCGACGGCTCTACCTGGCCCGGATTTGGGTTCCAATTCGCCTTCACCGTGCTGCCCACTATTATTTTCTTTTCCGCATTCATTTCAATACTTTACCATATGGGGGTGATGCAGCTCTTGGTGGAGTCGATGGCGAAATTCATGAAATGGACGTTGGGGACATCGGGTGCCGAAACCCTATCCTGCTCCGCCAATATCTTCGTGGGGCAGACCGAAGCGCCCCTGTTGATCCGACCGTTCTTGGATGACATGACGCCCTCCGAACTGCATGCAATAATGGTGGGGGGATTCGCGACTATCGCCGGGGGGGTGTTGGCGGGGTACATCGCCATGGGGATCGATCCCGGTCATCTAATCGCCGCCAGTGTGATGTCGGCGCCGGCTGCGTTAGTGATGGCAAAAATCCTGATGCCCGAAACCCAAGTGTCAGCCACTGCCGGGGAAGTGCACGTGTCACGACAGAAGCTGGCGGTCAACCTGCTGGACGCCACCAGCCGCGGGGTGACCGATGGGTTGAAGTTGGCGGTCAACGTGGGAGCCATGTTGATTGCCTTTATCGCCTTGATCGGATTGGTCGATGTGATCCTGGGCTTCGGGGATAAGATGATTGACGGCAGGTTATTCGGGTACGTAATCAACGAAGCCAACGGGGAGTACAACGGTTTCTTCCCCGGCTCGTTAAAAACCCTGTTCGGAACTTTACTGGCGCCGTTGGCGTTCTGCATGGGTGTGCCCTGGGCGGAAGCGGCTAATGTGGGAAACCTGCTGGGGATTAAAATCGCCGCCAATGAATTCGTGGCGTACGGAGCATTATCCATGGAGGTCGCAGCGAAAACGCTGTCCCCGAAAGCGGAAATGATCGCCACCTATGCCCTGTGCGGATTCGCTAATTTCGCTTCCATCGGTATCCAAATCGGCGGGATCGGAGCCCTGGCGCCTAAACGACGCTCCGAATTAGCCAAAGTTGCGCTGCGAGCAATGGTGGGCGGAGCCTTAGCCAGTTGGATGACCGCGTCAATTGCAGGGATTTTTTTCTGATATGACAGAACAGAACACCACAGAGCAGGAACTAATAGCTGCCATAAACGATCGCATTACCTACCAGCCCAAAACCGCGGTAATATTGGGTTCGGGGTTGGGTGGATTTGCCGATGAACTCCAGGACCCACAGATTATTCCCACCGAAGAATTGCCGGGATATCCGGTGTCCACGGTTCCCGGGCATCGGGGCAGGCTGGTATTTGGGAAAGCGGATGGGGTGGATGTCCTGGCAGTCCAGGGCAGAATCCATTATTACGAAGGCTATACCTTCCAGCAGGTTACACTGCCGGTACGTGTGGCGCACGGTCTGGGAGTACAGGTGTTGATGGTCACCAACGCCAGCGGCGGAATTTCCCCAAAACTTAATCCCGGTGACTTAATGTTGATCGATGACCACGTCAATCTGATGGGAGCATCGCCGCTGATTGGCTGGAACCCTCCCGATGAAGCCAGCCGATTTGCCGATATGGGAGATGCCTATTCCCGGGATCTGAAGCGATTGGCGGAAGAGGTAGCGATGGAGCAGGGCGTGCCCTTAAAACACGGGATTTTAGGGTCTCTAACCGGTCCCAGCTACGAAACTCCGGCGGAAGTGCAGATGTTAGCCAAGCTGGGGTGCCATGCCGCTTGCATGTCCACGGTTCCGGAAGTAATTGTCGCTAAATCCCTGGGCTTGAATGTCGTGGGGATCTCCTGTGTGACCAATAAAGCTGCCGGGCTATCGGAAAACCCGCTGAACCACGTTGAAGTCCAAGAGATTGCCGCGAAAGTAGCGCCGGTGTTTCGGAAATTATTGAAAGGCATCATCTTACGAATTGCACAGCAATACCTTGGTTAAGTATAAAGCATCCGGTAAATCAAAACAGGGATCGAGATAGGTGAGGTTAAGAACCGCAACAGGAATTCTTTCTTGGGCGATAATCGTATTGGTAGCTGGTGTCGGGCTTATCAGTGCCCAGCCGATCTTTGAAGAAGGAGATTGGATAAGCTACCGGGACTACCGGTGGATCTATTCGTCGTGCGTGGGACCGCGTAAGGTGTACTTAGGCACCACCAAGGGTGTGGTGACGTATCACCGCTTCAGCAATAAGTATTCGGATTACTGGGCGCGGACTACGGGATATCATCAGTCCGAACCATTGGATTCGGTGCGGGCGATAGCGTACGATCCGAAAACCCAATCGCTGTGGTGCGGTACCGAAGCTGGATTGTATCAACGGGAGGAGCCGCAGGACCGTTGGCGGTTGCATATGCTGCCGGGAATCCCATCTGGCTACAAAGTGCTGTCCATCGGAGTTGGAAACAACTACATCTGGGTGGAAGCGGGACCGGCGAACTTGTGGTGGAATCCGTTCGCTGGATTTACCGAATTCTTCCTGTACAGCGGCAGCTTGTTTTCCGGTGGTTTCACCCGGTTCCGAACCGGGCACTTCATACCCCCAGCATCCAACGGATTACTGCCGGGCATGTCCAATGTGGAAACTCAGGTGACTTGGTATGGACGGTTAGGCAAGCAGCCCTTAAATTCCGACGATATGTCAGGACTGCTCGGTGTCGGAAGGTTTAACATCCCGGTGTTGTTTTCCGACGAACCGGGAATCCGGTTTCAGGAAGGGGACGCCTGGCGACCGGGATACTTTGAAGATGCCGAATTCCGACAATATGCAGTGACAGACTGGAAGGTGGATGACCGAGGTATTTTGTGGCTGGGAACCTGGGGGCTGGGGTTAGGTAAAGCCGATCTCAGGACCCAGCATGTCGGCTTGAAACCGGCAGGATTGTTCGGGGAAGATGTGAGGGCGTTAGCATTCCACAACAAGGACATCTGGATCGCAGGCGTCAATAACCTGCCACACCAGGGGATTACCAGATGGCAGGGCGGCAGACGCTGGGAAGGATATGAATCGCTCTATATCCGCGGGTTGGAATCCACGTTGGTACATGACTTAGCCATTGGCAACGGAGCGATGTGGGCGGCAACTTCCGAGGGGCTGGTACGCTACGACTTACGCAAAAAATATTGGCAGAATCTGGGGGTATTCAAGGGCATGTGGTCCGACAGAGTGCTGACGGTCACTACTTTCACCGGCGATGTGTATGCCGGAACCGACCGGGGAGTGAACAGAATCAGCGGGGACGTGGTATTCCGGGAGGAGGGCTGGTTCCGGAACTACGGAGTCCACAGATTCGCCGTTGACGGCGATACCATTTGGGCAGCCTGCGATGACGGAATATATCGAAAGGTGAACGGCAAGTCATGGAAGTTCTTGGATGATCCTATGGGAACCATCGGTCCTGAAACAGTGGATATCGCGTTGACTCCCAGGATAGTGTGGTTCGCCAGACGGGACGGAATCGAAGGATATCGGCGTGACGGCGGTCCGGGGAAATCGCTGCTGGCAACCCACTACTTCGACGGGCAGCGTCCCAACTGCATCGCCGCCGACCTGCAAAACTTGTGGGTGGGAACGGACAAGGGACTTTATCAGTTTAATTTAGAGAAGGGGATCGTGCTGCATCGGTACCAGCCTCAAGATGGATTGTTGAGCGGTAAGGTGCAGACGCTTACATTGGACGGAGATTTTCTGTGGATCGGTACTCCCAAGGGGTTATGCCGCTTTTTTTGGAATGATCCCATCCGAGGATACTGACATTTTTAGCAGTATATCCTGCCAATTTTGTGCAAATCCTGCCAGCAAAAATTGGCAGGTAAAATCATAACATTTGATATTACAACAGATTATCAAAGTGCAATACTGAGGAATGATATTTGCTTTGGTAGTTTTAGTTCTCTCTGAGAGGGGAGTTACTAACATGAGGTAAGACAGGATGAAACGTTTAGGAATTCTTATGTTTTTGATCGGGATTCTGCCCTTCAGTTCGATGGCGTTGGAACCCGATGACCAGGTGAAGATTAACGAGCTGTATTATGTCGGAACCCCTTTCTTCACCTATCAAGACCAGTTCGTGGAATTGTACAATGCCGGTACCACCACTGCCTATCTGGACGGCGCTTTGCTGATTCGTGGTGTCGATACCAGTGGCACGCGGGTGTATCGTTTTCCTGGAGTGGTTGACGGAACATTGTACCCCATCGAGCCCGGGGAATTCAAGGTAGTGGCTCAGGATGCCTACGATTTCTGGGCACTGGATTCCACCAGTGTGGATTTATCGGACGCTGATTTCGAAACCTTTTACATCAATGAAGAGGAACCAGGGGATAATCCGGTGGTTCCGAACCTTTCAGACGCCATCGAAAACGAAGTGGATTTCATCCTGGATCGGCGTGTAGGGCAGGTATTATTAGCCACCGGTGACAGTCTGGTGGTTGTACCCTGCTCAACCGGCTGAGGTCCCAATATAGGGCGTGTCCCCTTGGAAACAGTCGTGGATGGGATCGAGTATATTTTCGACGGTACCGCATTTCCCCAGATCTTGAATGATCTGATCGATGCCGGATTTATCGAAGGGCTGATCCGTTGGACCGGGCATTCGGCGCAGCGCCTAACACCCGGCTACGACACCAATAATTCGACCAATGATTTTGAAATCCTGGAAACTCAGACACCGGGATATCACACCACCTCGGGGGTTCAAGGATCCGGTTATGTAACTGTACCTACTGAAGTTCGGTTGTATCCCAATTACCCGAATCCCTTCAACAGCGGAACGGTGATTCCGTTTGCGATAGCCAACGGAACCGGGGAAGTTCGGCTGGTGATTGCCAATATCCTGGGCAGAACTGTTAAGGAATTTCGGTTTGAGGGTGTAGAAACCGGGAATTACACGGTACACTGGGACGGAAACGACCGGAACGGGACTCCGGTGTCATCCGGCGCCTATTTCATACAATTGTACGCCGCACCGGAAATAGTGACCAGCAAAGTGACGTTACTCCGATAAGTTCGGAGGCTGTGAATACTATTATTAAGGGGAGTTTGGGGGACAAGGAAAACGACAATGCAGTGCCAAATCTGCCAAAAAAACGATGCCACCATCAAATTTACCCACATCATCAACGGGGTGAAAACGGAGGCATATTTGTGCCGCAAGTGCGCGGACGAGAAGGGGATGAACAACCCGTTTCTTGCCATGCAGCCGCTGTTGGAACAGATGATTCTGAACATGATACAGAAGAAAAAGAAAAAAGCACCGGTACAAAGCGCTTATAGCCAGAAAATCTGTACCGGGTGCGGATTATCATTCCAGAATTTCCTGGATTCCGGGCGGCTGGGGTGTGCAAAGTGTTACACGGCGTTTCAGGAGGAATTAAAGCCGCTGCTGAGGCGGATTCACGGCACCACCAAACACCAACCCTCAGCAAAAACCGGCACGGAAAGAAAACGTCGAGCGCTGATGCGGATGCGCAAGGAACTGGACACGGCAGTAAGGACTGAAGAATTCGAACGGGCTGCATTACTGCGTGACAAGATGCGGGAATTGGAAAAGGAAATTGAAAATGCTTCCTGATTTCCTGTTGGAATCACCACATTGGATGCAGGGGGGCAAGGGGCAGGGAATCGTCCTGTCCAGCAGGGTCAGGCTGGCACGGAATTTGGCAAATATCCCTTTTCCGAATCAGGCTATCAAGGTAAATCGTCGGCGGGTGGTTACCCAGATCCGTGATGTATTGGGCAAAATGCGCCCAAAACCGGTGTTCCTGCCGCTGGAGAAATTGAGTCAAATCGAGCACGGGTTCCTGTTGGAAAAACGGATTTTATCCACCCAAATGCTTAAACACCACAAATCCTGTGCGGTAGCGGTATGGCAGCATCACAGCGTAAGTGCGCTGATAAATGAGGAAGATCACCTGCGCCTGCAAGCCATCGAACCGGGAATCATGATCGAACGGGCGTACCATTCGGTGATGGAGCTGGATCGGAAATTGCAGCACTACTTGGCGATAGCACGCACCCCCGAATTGGGATACCTGACCAGTTGTCCCACCAATTTAGGCACCGGGATGCGAGTATCGCTGTTCTGTCATCTACCGGGACTGGCACTGTCGGGGCAGGTTGAGCAGGCGTTGGGGGAACTGGTGCCTTCCGGGATAGCTATTCGGGGATTTTTCGGGGAAAGCAGCGCCTTCTTAGGGAATATCTTCCAAATATCCAATCAGACCACCTTGGGTCTGAAGGAAGAGGATATCCTGTCGCGAATTACGTCCCTCTATAATGTGATAATCAAGACGGAACGTGACGCCAGGAAAGAGTTATTAGCTGATACGCAGATTGAAGTAGTGGATCGGGTGTGCCGCGCATTTGGAGTTTTAACCAATGCCCGAACCTTGGAATTCCCCGAATTCATAGAGATATTGTCCGATATCCGCTTAGGATTGGACATAAAAGCCATCAACGGCATCACTCACCGTCGGGTCAATCAACTGATGATGGAAACTCAACCGGCGCATATAATCCAGCAACTGGGACGGCAACTGTCCGAACAGGAAATGAACGTTGAACGTGCCAATCAAATCCGAAAAGCTTTTGCAGGTGCGAAATTATTAGCAGCATAATAGTTCGCCCAGCACACAAAACAGAAAAAATGAGGTTATTTTAACAAAAGGCTTGAAATTCGTAATATATTTTCGTAATTTGAATATGCACCTATTTCAGGACACTGAAAACCACGAAGTCCGGGGTAATGATGAATAATAAATTTTCCTTAAGAGTACAGCAGGTTATCCAATTCGCCCGGGAAGAGGCGTTACGCTTGGGGCACGATTTCATCGGTACCGAGCACTTGCTCCTCGGGATCGTCCGACTGGGTGATGGATTGGCTGTGCAGATACTGACCAATTTAGCATGCGACTTAGACGAAGTGCGCGAATCCATCGAGGAAATGGTTGAATCCTCGAAGAGCACCATGAAAATCGGGAACATCCCGTTTACCAACCGTGCGGAAAGGGTGTTGAAAATCTCCTACATGGAAGGCAAAAGTTACTCCAGTGAGATTATCGGCACCGAACACCTGCTCTTGGCGCTGTTAAAGGAAGAAGATTGCATGGCGGCAAATGTGCTTGCCGGGTTTAATGTAACTTATGAATCGGTAAAAACCGATCTGGACAGCATGTTGAAGGGAACACCACCGCAAAGCTCAGGGAAACCTACAGGGAAAGAGAAATCCAAAACTCCGAACCTGGATCATTTCAGCCGGGACTTGACACAACTGGCACGGGAAGGCAAGCTGGACCCCATCATCGGCAGGAATGAAGAAATTCAGCGGGTGTCGCAGATTCTGTCACGCCGCAAGAAGAACAACCCGGTACTGATTGGGGAACCCGGTGTGGGGAAGACCGCTATTGCCGAAGGGTTGGCGATGCGGATCCTTAGCCAGCAGGTATCACCGATACTGTTCGGAAAACGTGTAGTGGCGCTGGATTTGGGCGGGATCGTAGCCGGCACCAAATACCGGGGTCAATTCGAGGAACGGATCAAGGCGGTGATGAACGAAATACAAAAAAATCCGGAAATCGTGCTGTTCCTCGATGAGCTGCACACTATTGTGGGTGCCGGGTCCGCATCCGGATCCTTGGATGCATCCAACATGTTCAAGCCTGCGTTGGCGCGGGGAGAATTACAGTGTATCGGCGCTACCACTTTGAACGAATATCGGCAATCCATCGAAAAGGACGGTGCACTGGAGAGACGCTTTCAGAAGGTGATGGTTGAGCCGTCCTCGGTGCAGGATACTATACAAATCCTGCTGGGACTAAAGGAAAAATACGAACAACATCACGGGGTTAGTTATACCGAAGAGGCAGTGCGCGCCGCGGTGCATCTTTCCGACCGCTATATCAGCGACCGGTTCCTGCCGGACAAGGCGATTGACGTGCTCGACGAAACCGGCTCTCGCATCAGGATTTCCAATATTGTGGTCCCGGAAGGCGTCCTCAATCTGGAGAAACAGATCGAGGAACTAAAGCAAAAGAAAGATCAATTCGTCAAGAAGCAGGAATACGAGCAGGCAGCGCAGCTTCGCGATCAGAAGACTAAGTTGGAAACCCAACTGAAAGCGGAAAAGGAGAAATGGGAATCCGGCGAGGCGCGTCCGACACTCACGGTCACGGCGGATGATATCGCATCGGTGGTGTCGATGATGACGGGGATTCCGGTGTCCCGCGTGGCATTATCGGAATCGGAAAAGCTGTTGAAGATGAAGGACACGCTGTCGAAGAAAATTATCGGTCAGGATGAAGCGTTGGAAATCATCGCCAAATCTATCCGGCGCACCCGATCCGGCTTGAAAAACCCATTACGACCGATCGGCTCATTCGTGTTCCTGGGACCCACCGGAATCGGCAAGACCGAACTGGCAATAGTGCTGGCGGAATACCTGTTCGAAGATCCCAACGCACTGGTGCGGATTGACATGTCCGAATACATGGAGAAATTCAACGTATCGCGGTTGGTGGGCGCTCCTCCCGGGTATGTCGGCTACGATGAAGGCGGGCAGCTGTCGGAGAAGGTGCGCAGGAAACCCTACAGCGTAGTGCTGTTGGACGAAATCGAAAAAGCACACCCGGATGTGTATAATGTCCTACTGCAGGTGCTGGACGCTGGTGAGTTGACCGACGGTTCCGGTCGCAGGGTGGATTTCCGCAACACCATCCTCATCATGACCTCCAATTTAGGAACCCGGGAAGCGCAAAAGAGCGCCGGATTCGGATTCGCAGACGGAAAAGTGACCGACCACGATAAAATGGCTGCCAAGATGCTTGAGGAAGCCAAGCATATTTTCCGACCGGAATTCCTGAACCGGCTGGACGAAATCATCGTATTCCGGATGCTGTCGCGAAAAGGCATCATGAAAATCTTGAATATCTATATTGGGGAGTTGAACGAACGGCTGATCACCCGGAACATCACTATTTCCCTGACATCCAAGGCAAAAGACTACATTGTGGATAAGGGATATAAGCCGGAAACCGGTGCACGATTACTGCGTCGAGCCATGGAGAAACATCTGGAAGACCCGTTGGCGGAGGAACTGATTCGCGGGCAATTCCAGGACGGCGGCAGCATTCAGGTGCGGGTCAAGGGTGATGAACTGGTCTTCCATGAAGTCGCTTCGGAAAAAGTAGTGGAAGACACTAATTCAGATTAATAACGGGATCCATCAGACCCCTTGAATTGTATCAATAAAAAACGCCGGGCGTCATACCCGGCGTTTTTGCTGTCGGTAATTACTTTTCAGGCTGCTCAGGCGACATTGGCTGGAAACCCATCCCCCCGGGGTGTTGATCCTTGGCAAACATCTTGATTTCGCCGAAGTTCCCTTCATACCGCTCGATATTTTCCTTCAAAGCGTTCAGTAACTGCTTGGCGTGAGCAGGGGTCATAATAATCCGGGCTTGAACTACCGCTTTCGGCAGCCCGGGCAGGAATCGGGCGAAATCAATGAAAAATTCTGCCGGGGAATGGCTGATCAACGCTAAGTTTGAATAAATCCCTTCCCCCACTTTTTGATCCAGTTGCACCTGAATCTGCTGCTGTTGGGGCGGGGGCGACTGTGGTGGTTGCTTCATGATGTTATCCTCTTATATAATCTTATTTAAAATCTTTTCTTCAGCTCCCCTTTCTGTGCCGTCACACGCCCTCGTGTGACGGAATATCATGTTTTTCTGGCAGACGCGGGCGTCTGCCAGCACAAAGGGAAGCTTTACTGAGATAACTATAACTTATCATAATGAAAACAAAAGTCAAGAAAAAAGAATTTTTTATTGCGAGGGATTCCTGGAGTTGTTATCTTGTGATAGTGTCAATCATTTCTCACTATTGAGCAAATCCCCATGGAAACATTATATTTAATCGACGGTTCGGCTCTGGTGTACCGAGCCCATTTTGCGCTGTCACGGAATCCATTAATCACCTCGAAGGGGGAAAACACCAGCGCCATCTACGGGTTCATGCAGACGCTGTTGACGCTGATTCAGAAAGAACAGCCGGAACATCTGGCAGTGGTCTTCGACACCCCAAAACCCACATTCCGCCACGAGATGTATAAGGAATACAAGGCAACCAGAGAAAAGATGCCGGAACAGTTGGTGGAGCAATTACCCCGGCTGCGGGAAGTCCTGGACGCTGCCAATATACCGGTATTCGAACTTCCGGGATACGAAGCCGATGATGTGATGGGAACACTGGCGATCAAGGCTCGGGAACGGCAGTTGGAAGTGGTGATGGTCACCGGAGACAAGGATTTCATGCAGTTGGTGGGACCGGGAATTCGCATGATGAAACCCAGCAAAGGTGATGTGGAAATCCTGGGTGAACAAGAGGTTAAAGAATCTTTTGGGGTGCTGCCGGACAAAGTAATCGAGGTGCTGGGATTGATGGGGGATGCATCAGATAATATCCCCGGAGTTCCTAAGGTGGGCAAGAAAACCGCCTTGAAATTGATCGATGAATACGGCTCATTGGAGGAAGTGCTCGAACATGCCGGCGATGTCTCCCAGCAGTCGCTCCGGGAACGGTTGATGGAGTATGCAGACCAAGCGCGGTTATCAAAGAAACTGGTCACCATCGATACCGATGTGCCCATGGAATTCGATTGGGATGCCATGAAACGGGGTCCACTGGGATCACCCAGACTGGTAGAACTGTTCCGGGAGTTGGAACTCGCCAGAATGATGAAATTCCTGGAAGCCCCCGGCGAAACATTCGAGCAGCACTACCGCACCATTACAAACTGGCAGGAATTGGATACACTGATTGAGACATTGAAAAAAGAAGGACGATTTGCCTTCGACTTGGAAACCACTTCGTTGGACCAGATGATGGCGGAAATTGTCGGTATGTCATTTGGGTGGGCAAACGGCAATGCAGCCTATATTCCTGCCGAAGAATTTGATATCCCGGAAGATGTAAATATCCCGCCGCTGCAGTGGTATGGCAGGATGGTTCTGGCACCGTTGAGTTATCAACTGTCCAAAATCGAACCGATTCTAAGTGACTCGACATTAACGAAAACAGGGCAAAACCTGAAATACGACTGCTTGGTGCTTGCCAATTACGGAATTCAGGTACAAGGAGTGGAGCACGACACCTTGATTATGGCATATCTATTAAATCCCGGTGCCCGCCAGTTGAATCTGGATACATTGTCGTTGGAGTACTTGAATTACAAAAAGATCCCAACCAGCGATTTGATCGGAAAGGGCAAGAAGCAAATCTCCATGCGCGAGGTTCCATTGGAGAAAATCTCCTTCTATGCCTGCGAAGACACCGATTGCGCCTACCGGTTAGCGGAAATTCTAAAACCGAAACTGGATGATGATGAGTTATCCAAGCTATACCGGGACATTGAAATACCGTTGCTGCCGGTTTTGATGACTATGGAACGTCATGGAGTCCGGTTGGATACTCAGATTCTGAAGGAATTGTCCGGGGAATTGGAAGGGATGATCGAGAGACTGATTCAGGAAATCTATGGTTTGGCGGGGCACGATTTCAACCTCAATTCCCCCAAACAATTAGCTGGTGTGTTATTCGATGAACTGAAACTACCGGTGGGGAAAAAGACCAAGACTGGACCGTCCACCGATGTCGATGTGTTGATGAATCTGGCGCGAATGCATGAACTACCCCAAAAGCTATTGGACTACCGGCAATTAGCCAAGCTGAAAAACACCTATGTGGACAGCCTGCCTAAACTGATAAATCCCCACACCGGGCGGGTGCACACCTCTTTCAACCAAACGGTGACCGCGACCGGACGCCTGTCATCCAGCGATCCCAATCTACAGAATATCCCCATTCGCACCGAGCTGGGCAGCCGGATTCGGACCGCGTTCGTGCCTGGAGGTAAAAAATGGGTGCTGATGTCAGCGGATTACAGCCAGATCGAGCTGCGTATTGTAGCACATCTGTCGAAGGATCAAACACTTACTGAATCGTTCCGTCATAACGAAGACATCCACCGGCGCACCGCATCAAAAGTATTCGCGGTGGAGATGGACGATGTATCACCGGAAATGCGGCGGCAGGCAAAGGTGGTGAATTTCGGCATTATATACGGACAGACCGATTTCGGCTTGTCGGAAGAATTGGGAATCCCCCGGGAAGAAGCCAAGCGTTTTAAGGATGCCTATTTTGAGAATTATCCCGGCGTAAAGGAATTCATGGATAAGATAATTGCGGAAGCGAAGGAAAAAGGCTACGCCATGACCCTTCTGGGCAGGAAACGCCGGATTCCTGAATTCCAGTCCAACCAATTCAACGTGCGAATGTTCGCCGAACGCACCGCCATCAACACCCCGGTGCAGGGTACCGCCGCTGATATGATAAAGATCGCCATGATTAATATTCACAAGAAGATGTGTGACCAAGATTTGAAAGCGAAAATGATCCTGCAGGTGCATGACGAGCTGGTATTCGACGTTCCTGAACAGGAAGTTGACGCCCTGTCGGAATTGGTCAAAAAAGAGATGGAAGGCGCCATCAAGTTGGATGTCCCGGTGGTGGTGGATGTTGGCACAGGAAACAACTGGCTGGAAGCGCATTAAATATCACCCGAAAACGGTGGTTTACCATTAAACGGCGGAATTTCTGCCGTTTTTTTTGTCGGAACCTCACCTTAATAAGGTTTTTCTTGACATCCACAAGGGAATATGTTATATTAGCTTGGTTAAGGGTTATCATGGACACCGAAACGCAAAACAATTTCGATTCCGGTCAGGAAGTGAGCTGGATGACACATCCAATGGTGGAATACCCCCAAAAAGCAGTCAATTTCTGGACGGTGTTCCTACTGGTGTTGATGGTAATCTGGGTCACCACTAAAGA
>CBDVBD010000019.1:0-33174 GCA_965372135.1 uncultured bacterium
TACTTTGTTGCATAGTTGCGATGGCAACGGCTGATGTTTTTGACTTATTCCAGAGGGGGGAAACTGATCTGTGGAATCTTCAATGGGGCGAAAGTGTCAAGCATTTTAGGGAAGCTGCAGACTCCGAGCCGGACAATCCGTTGTCGGTAGTGGCGCTCTACAATGCCGCCAATGTGGAGTTTTTAGCCAACCAGAACCCGAAAGCGGCAATGGAGCTGTATCAGAAGGTGGTAGATCGCGATCCGGAATCGGTGTGGGCGGCGGATTCCTGGCGTCGAATGGCGGAATGTGCTCAGGAACTCGGGCAAAGCGACGACGCCGTGACCTACTATATGCAAGCGCTGCAGGTGGGCTCTGGATTCTCCGATCAGTTGACCGATTATTGGACCAATGAGGTGTCGTTGGAGATTGCTGAAGCTTTGGAAAATACCGGTGATGTGGAAAAAGCTATTGAATATTACAGTCAACTTAGCAATCAGATAACTTCCGGGGAAACTGCCGGTCAGCTACGGTTTTCGTTGGGGGAAAGCTACGAAATCAAGGGGAATCTGAAAGAAGCAGCGAAACAATATCTTGAAATTGCTAACAAATATCCCAATTCCCGCATTGCCGGCCGATTGCAGGATAAGCGGCAATTGGTCATCGATACACTCGGCTATGATTGGGCGGCGTTTGACCTGTTCCGGCAATCGTTGGGGCAGATGAGAGCTGGGGATCAGGCCGGTGCATTGGAAGCAGCCCGGCAGCTTATCAACGACTTTCCCACATCGGAATTGATAGTGTTTGCTCATTATTCGGCGGCGATGTTAGAGACCAATCAATCGGGTGATTTCGAACTGGGGATTAATCGTCTGGTGGAATTGATCACCGAATATCCCGATTGGACTGCCGCCGAACGAGCCCGCGAACGGATCGAGCTTTGGGAAGATATTCAAAATGACATTGCGGATGCCGAAGCAAATCCTGAAGATCTGGATATCTATCGCAGTGTGGGTACACAGTTGATGCGGATCGGAGCACTGGCATCTGCGGAACAATATTTCAATCATGTGTTGGTGCGTGAACCGGATGATGACGCCACCCACATGAGTATAGGATTTACCTTGAATGCCGCAGGTCGCCAAGAGGACGCTATCCCGCATTTCGAGGCAGCATTGGCAGCCAATCCCAACGATGGCACCACCTTGAATATGCTGGGCTATATGTTTCTCGGCACCCAGAATTTCGAAAGAGCCAGGGAGATGTTCCGGCGGTACATCGAGGTGGATACCATGGAAGCGAACGCCTATGATTCCTACGGTGAGTGTTTACTCAATGAAGGTAAATACGAAGAGTCCGTGCGCTATTACCAAAAAGCCTTGTCCAAAAATCCCAATTTTGGCAATTCGCAATACATGATCGGGGAAAATTACAAGCGCATGAACGAGCGCGACAAGGCAATCACCGCCTATGAACGGTATTTGGAAATGGATCCGGCGGGTGGATTGTCGCGTAATGCACAAGCAAATTTGGACTCCTTACGTACAGAACAACCAGAGAATTAGGATAAATACACAGAAATAAAGGGTGAGGAGACTCACATGCAAAAGGATCACAATTTCTCCAGGAGGGGATTTCTGAAAGGTGCTGCGGTAATGGGAATTGGCGCCGCCAGTTTACCCACCATTCAAGTATTGGATGCGGTGGCAAAAACCAATCCTACTTATGCTTCCGGCACCGGATTGGATTTAGCGGTGGCGAAAAATGGGTCACCGTTGAAGAACACGGAAGCCGCTATCAAAGCATTAGGCGGAATTGAACGGTTTGTGAAGCCCGGTGATGTGGTAGTGTTTAAACCAAATTGTATCAGCGCTCATGCACCGGAGTATGCAATCAACACCCATCCGGAAGTGGTGAGAATGGTGGTACGGTTATGTGTGCAAGCTGGCGCCAAAGAGGTTATTGCGGTCTCTCATGATAACCCGAGAAATTTTGTCACCAGTGGGATTGGCGAAGCCATTGAGCAAGAAGGCGGCAGGTGGGAAGCATCCCTCAATCCAGCGGAGTTCCGTGAAGTATTATTGCCGCGAGGGGTGATGCTGCGCCGGACGGAAATCCTGAATAGTGTATTGGATGCCGATGTTTTTATTAACATACCCATAGCCAAAGATCATGGTGGATCCCGGTTGACATTTGGGATGAAAAACTTCATGGGGATAAATTACGACCGGCAAATTATGCACCGGATGGGGCTGCAGCAACCCATCGCTGACCTTGCCACCGCGCTGCGACCCACACTGACTGTCATCGATGCCAATTATATGCTATTGTCCAACGGACCCGGCGGTCCAGGGAACACCCGGCATCAGAAGACCGTAATCGCCGGTGTGGATCATGTGTTGGCGGATGCCTTTGCTACAACCTTATTTAAGATGGAACCCCGGGAATTGGATCATGTCCGGTTTGCCGCGGAGATGGGATTGGGCAGCATGGATCTGAAGAACGCCAAGATTTCGGAATTTAGCCTAAAATAGTCGAAATAGAAAGCAATGTGATCTAAATGCAAAAGGATCAAAGGCTTTCAAGAAGAGGTTTCTTAAGAGGCGCCACGGTGATGGGGCTGGGAGCAATCAGTCTCCCAACCATTGATGTAATGAACGCCGTAGCGAAAACCAACCCCACTTATGCTCCCGGCACCGGATTGGATTTGGCGGTAGCCCGCAACGGATCACCCGCTAAGAATACAGAAGCAGTAATTAAAGCCATGGGAGGAATGGAACGTTTCGTGAAGCCCGGCGATGTGGTAGTATTGAAGCCCAACTGCGTCAGTGCGCAAGCACCGCCCAGATGGGCAGTCAATACCAATCCGGACGTGATTGGAACCGTGGTGCGGTTGTGCAAACAAGCCGGCGCCAAAGAGGTAATCGCAGTGACTCATGATTCCAAGAAATACTTCCGCAGAAGTGGAATTGGGGAAGTGATCGAGCAGGAAGGCGGTAGTTGGGAAGCTACCGAAAAGCGGTCGGATTTTCGTAAAGTAATGTTGCCGCTCGGTGTGCTTCTGAATCAAACGGAAATCCTGAAACGGGTGTTGGATGCCGATGTATTTATTAATTCCCCCATTGCTAAACATCATGACGGAACCTTTTTATCCTTGGGCATGAAAAACTTCATGGGAATCAATTATGACCGCCAGGTGATGCACCGGATAGGCTTGCAACAGACTATTGCAGACCTTGCCTCAGGAGTTAAAACCAACCTGACCATCATGGATGCTAATTATATGCTGCTGTCACACGGTCCTGTCGGTCCTGGAGAAACCCGTCACCAGAAGACAATGGTCGCCGGGATCGATCCGGTGCTGGTGGATGCGTACACTACCACCTTGTTCAAGTTGGAACCGCGTGATATCGGACATGTCCGGTACGCCTCTGAGTTGGGAATGGGCAGCATGGATTTGAACAACGCCAAGATTCAGGAGTTCAATATACAGTAGGTGAAACTATCCTCATTAATACAACCCCGGGCAGGCACATTTCATAGTGATTGTCCGGGGTTTTGTGTAGGAAAATCCTGTGTTTAACCTGCCGAATATGACGATAGATTACGTTTCAATTTTTTCTAATTCCCTTGCCATTCTGAATTTTATTTTGTATATTATCGCCCTTATTTAACACGCCACCGTAGCTCAGTTGGTAGAGCAAGTGTTTCGTAAACACTAGGTCGGGGGTTCGATTCCCTTCGGTGGCTCAGATCGAGCCCTTCCAAGCAATCCACTGGGCATTTCTGTAGAATCGTTAATCATTAATAACTTGAACATCGATGAAAAAGACATTCGGTATAAGACGTGAAGATAAAAACAAGTGGGAACGGCGGACGCCATTGGTGCCCGATGATGTCGCCAAGCTAATACGGGATCATGACTTTGAAGTAATCGTGCAATCCTCGGATATCCGCGTGTTTCCCGGAGATAAATACCAGGAAACCGGCGCTACCGTTCAGGAGGACCTGTCCCCGTGTTCGGTGGTGTTTGCGGTGAAGGAAATTCCCAAAGAACTGTTTTTACCGGAAACCACCTACATGTTTTTCGCCCATGTGATAAAAGGGCAGGCGAAAAATATGCCCATGCTCAAGCGGATGCAGGAATTGAAGTGCCAGTTGATCGATTATGAGAAGGTAACGGATGCCGGTAACCGCCGGTTGATTTTATTCGGGCGTCACGCCGGGCTGGCGGGGATGATTGACACGTTATCAGCGTTGGGGCAGCGTCTGGAGTGGGAAGATATCCCCAATCCGTTCCATGAAATCCAGCAAGCCCATCAGTATAATAATCTGGATGATGCCAAGGCGCATATCACCCGAGTCGGCGATCAGATCCGCTCCCAAGGTGTGGATGCAAGGCTGTGTCCCTTGGTGATGGGATTTGCCGGTTACGGGAATGTATCCATCGGTGCCCAGGAGATTTTCGACCTGCTGCCCTTCGAAGAAATCGATCCCTGCAAACTGCAAAAACTGACCAGGAACGGACCGGCGGATTGTCATACCTTATATAAGGTGGTCTTCAAGGAGGAACATCTGGTCAAGCCGGTGTCGTCCAGAAATCGTTTCCAACTGCAGGATTACTACGATCATCCGGAAAAATACCATTCCCGGTTTGAGGACTACCTGCCCCATCTTACACTGTTGATCAACGCCAACTATTGGGATGCCCGGTATCCCAGATTGGTGACTAAGGCAGGCTTGAAAGAATTGTTCTCCCAAACCACCAAGCCGCGACTGCGGGTGATCGGCGACATCAGTTGCGATTTGAAAGGTGGCATCGAATGTCTGACTCATACCACTGATTCCAGCGATCCGGTCTATGTGTATAATCCGTTCAACGGCGAAACCAATAGCGGTGTAGGGGGAGTGGGTCCGGTGATTTTGGCGGTCAATAACCTGCCCTGCGAACTACCAGTGGAATCGTCTAAGGATTTCAGTCGGGCGTTGACGCCGTTCGTGCCGGCGATCGTGGATGCCGATTATTCCGTGTCGTTTGACCAGTGCAACCTGCCCGATGAGATCAAGAAAGCGGTCATCCTCTATCAGGGGGAACTAACGCCGGATTATACCTATTTGGAAGAATACTTGAAATAATGACGGGAGCTGGAATTCCCGACATAGTCTACTACAACTCTGATCTGAACGAGAAGGAGTGAAAAATGAAGCGGATTTTGCTGTTGGGTGCGGGTTTGGTGTCCAGACCGTTAGTGCGGTATCTTCTTGACCAGCCCGATTTTCATGTTAAGATTGCCAGCCGGACGGTCAGCAAAGCGGATGCCCTGATTGACGGTCACCCGCGAGGTTCCACACAAGCCTGGCTGGTGGATGATGTTGAGACCCTGGAAGAGATGATTAAGGGCGTGGATATCGCAATCAGCCTGCTGCCCGCGGCATACCATGTGGTAGTGGCACAATTGTGCATCAAACACAAGAAGCACATGGTGACCACATCCTACGTCAGCCCCGAAATGAAAGCATTGGACGGACCGGCGAAAGCAGCCGGGGTGATGGTGTTAAACGAAATCGGCGTCGACCCCGGAATCGACCACATGTCCGCCATGAAGATTATCCATGAAGTGCAAGCCAAAGGTGGTAAAGTCACCAGCTTCCGTTCCTACTGCGGCGGACTGCCGGCGCCGGAAGCCAACGACAATCCATTAGGATATAAATTCTCCTGGAGCCCACGCGCCGTGCTGTTGGCCGGTCGTAATGACGGACGGTATCTGGAAAACGGCAAGGTAGTCTATGTCCCCGGTCCCGACCTGTTCACCCACCACTGGCCCATGCATGTCGAAGGTCTTCCCGATTTGGAAGCCTACACCAACCGCAATGCCCTGCCATATATCGAGGTATACGGACTGGAAGGAATCCCCACCATGTTTCGTGGGACGTTTCGCTATCCCACCTGGTGCGATTCCATCAAGAAATGGGTGGATTTGGGGCTTCTGAACCTGGATGAGCGGGATTTCGCAGGCATGACCTACGGCGATCTGATTCGCGAGTTGGCGGGTGGAGTACCCGGCAGCGACCTGAAGCAGGATCTGGCGAAGTTCTGGAACACCGATCTGTCCGACGTGGCGATTTCCAAGCTGGAATGGCTGGGAATGCTGGACGACACGCCCATTCCAAACGATATAAACACTGTACTCGATGCGTTTGGATATGTATTGAATGAAAAGATGCCCTATGCGCCGGGCGAACGGGATATGATTATCCTGCACCATGAATTTGAAACCGAATATCCGGACAAGAAGGAAAAGATGACCTCGACCTTGATCGATTACGGCATTCCGGATGGAGATTCCTCCATGGCGCGCACGGTGTCTTTGCCGGCTGCCATCGGCACCCGGTTGATCCTGGAGGATAAAATTATGACTCCGGGCGTCTATATTCCGGTATCGCCGGACATCTACAATCCGGTGCTGGAAGAACTTGTCCGCTTGAATATCGAATTCAAGGAAAAAACCTTCCCCGCATAGTCATCAATGTGCTGGCAGACGCCCTCGTCTGCCAGTTAAGTGGTTGTTATTCCGTCACACGAGGAATCGTGATTCGTTGGCGTGTGACGGCACTTAAAATTGAATTCTCAGACGGATTGCCCCACCTGACCCACCTTATATGTGTATATAAAAAAGCAACCTCATGTTTCGAGGTGGCTTTACTTATACCAATCACCAGACATAAATATTATTACGCTTTTTCCCTTGACAAATAATGGATAATTTAGTAAACTATTTTGTAAGGCTTTAGATGTCGGGAAAATGTATGATGAGGATATTATCGTGAACAGATCATTAGATATAGTTTTAAAAGAACTACGACAGCAATTAACGGATTATTATGAAGATAAGTTATACAAGGTAATCCTTTACGGTTCTCATGCACGGGGCGAGGCAGTTGACGGTTCCGATGTTGATGTATTAGTGGTGTTGAATGGGGACGTGCACCCCTATCAAGAGATTGTTAATACGGAGGTTATAATTTCAGAAATATCACTTGAAAACAATACGGTAATTACTTGTGTCTTTGTTTCCCGTGACCGGTATGAGACGCATCGAGGTCCGCTGCTGCAAAACATCCGCCGCGAAGGAGTTGTAATATGATTCAAGAACAAAAGGAGTTATTAGAAAAAGCAAGCGAAAGCCTCCAAGCTGCGAAAATGCTATATGATCAGGGTTTCTACAGTTTCGCCGCATCTCGTGCTTATTACTCCATGTTCTATCTTGCAGAAGCCATGTTATTGAGTGAAGGATTATCATTTTCCAAACATAGCACCGTGCATTCAGCCTTCGGGGAAAGACTTATTAAAAATGGGAAAGTGGAGCCTAAGTATCATCGATATCTTATAACCGGCATGGAAGTGCGGCATGGCGCGGACTATGATACAATTTCGCTCACTGCGGAAGAGTCGATTACACAAATTTCCCGAGCCGAAGAATTTCAAGAAATGACTGAAAAATTTCTGAAAGGCTCCCTTCCCTAAACTTAAAATGCTTATCACTTAATTACTCGAGTATAATATAAGAAAAGCCATCTCATGTTTCGAGGTGGCTTTTTTTGTGCTATCTTGCGAATTAGTTAGTCGTTGGATTCCGAAAAGGATAGTACATGCAAGCAGTAATCATCCCCGTTAGGGATGTTTTTTTCGATGGTGTAGTCTAAGTTGGGATTTAGGGTTTTGACCAGTTGCTCTTCCATAGTGGTGTGCGCTCGGCAGATTTCCGGGCGGTCGAACGGATAAGGGCATTGGTAGATTTTGATCGCCACCCGCTGATCGGTAAATTCGGTGACTTCCCCCTCGCCGCGGACGTTTTCGAACACCTGCACCAGAAACAATCCCACCGATTTGATGTCGGTAGCTTGTCCCCGTGCAAGCAGGCTTCGCCCGATTTTCTGACCCTGGGCAGCGCTGATGTCCTGTATCAGAGATAGTCCGTCATCACCGAACCGATCCACGATAGCGTTATACAATGAATTAATCCGCTTCATCAACCCCCGAATCGCGCTGTGGTAGCGCTGTTCCAAGGATGGTAAATCTAATGCAACGTCAGGTGGTAATTTAATCATTTCACATGCTCATCCAGGAATTCGAACATGGCAGTGTAGGCTTCCATCTTGTTTTCGTGCTTGCGCAGTCCGTGCCCTTCGTCCTCGAAAATCATATATTCCACAATGCCGTCACGAGCTTTAATGGCTTCCACGATCGTGTCCGATTCGGATTGTATCACCCGGGGATCGTTGGCGCCCTGGATCACGAACAGGGGCTTGGTAATCTTATCGGCGCTGAATAACGGCGATCGTTCCTTAAGGAATTCCCCGTCCTTTTCCGGATCGCCCACCTCCACCTTCAACAGGTTCTTGAACTGTTCCCAATAGGGCGGAATGGATTCCAGGAACGTGGTCAGATTGGAAAGACCGCAGATATCCACCCCGGCTGCGAACACTTCCGGTGTAAACGCCAACGCCGCCAACACCATATACCCGCCGTAACTTCCTCCCATGATGACGATTTTTTCCGGATCCACGTAGTCCAATTTCGCCATATAATTCTTGGCTTCCACCGCATCCCGCAACGGAGCGCCGCCCCAATCACCGTCGTCCATGGAGTAGTAACTGCGTCCGTAGCCGTGAGATCCGCGCACATTGGGCACCAGCAACACCCACCCCTGATTGACGATATACTGTTTCAAGCCGCTGAAGCCTTTGCTTTCTTGCACCTGCGGACCACCGTGGATCAGCAAAATTGCCGGCAGCTTTTCGCCCGGTTGGATATCTTTCGGTTTGTATAAATAGGCGGGAATCTGCAGCTCGTCAAAGGAACGGTATCGAATCAATTCCGATTCCACTAAGTCATCGGTGTCCAAATCATCGGGTACGCTGTTGGTCAGGCGAGTGATGGTTTTGGACTCCATGTCCATGATGTGCAGGTCCGACGGCACTTTGTCGCCGTTCAGGTAGAACGTCATGTATCGTTCGCTGCGGGAAAACGTGATGTACGACAGCTCCCCTTCCGGCATGGCGGGAAGTTCCACCGAATTACCGGTGGCGGTTTCAATCACTTCCAAAACAACACGACCGTCTTCGTTTACTGCAGTGGTGAAATACGTTCCCTCGTGGGAAAATCCCGCCCATATCACGTCCCAATTGGTACGTTTGATTTCCACCAGTTCCTTGGTGTCCAAATTCATGCTGACCACGTAAGTAAATTCCCTGCCCTTGTCGGTCAACAAATATAGTTCCCTACTATTCGGCGTGAACGTTAGCGCTCCATAGTTAATGTTGCCCTGATGTACGGTCAGCGGGGTCAACGTTTTTTCAGCCACGTCGTACAGGAATACATCGCTGTTTATTTGCGTGTGCTGCTGGGTAAATGCCAATTTTGTGAGGTCACGGTCGAATGCGGATAACTGCATCCCGGTTTCGTCCTGGTAGATTATGACTTTGTCTCGGGTTCGCAGGTCGTATTCATAAATATCGAAGAAGCGCTTGTCGCGTTGGTTGCTTTGGTACAGGAACCGATACCCGTCGTAGGACCACCCCAAAAAGTGTGCATTGACTGCTTCCCCCGGTGTCAGATCCACCGGATCACCATCGTTGGCAGCCATGATATATATATGAAAGTTTTCGTCGCCGCCCTTATCGCGAATAAATATCAAGGAATTTTCGTGTTTGCACCACGTAACGAAGAACACTGCATCTTCGAAATCGGTTAATTGTGTGGGTTCTCCACCGGATTTGGGCACCGTCCAGATACTGAATTGCCCGGAACGGTTGGTGATAAACGCAATGGTCTTCTCATCCAGGGAAAATGCACCACCCCAGGTACGGTACACAGAGAAGAAGGTTTCCAAGGAATATTTCTTGGCTGCCGGCTCCTGTTTCGCACAGGAAGTGCACAGGATGGCGATTGTGATTACAGCCGAACTTAGGATAAAAAATCGCTTAAACATGATCCCTCCAGGGCGATCACTCACATGATGGTTGGGGTGTTAATTGGGAAAAGGGGACGGTAATCAGGCGTACCTGACCGTCCCCTTTTCATTGGTCATGAATTCGATTTCGGATCCTGTGTCCGTCTTTCCGATCCCGACTATTCGGGATCAGAAGGTGAACCTCAGGGTGTACCACGAAATGTCATCAAAGAAATCGGTCTGACCCCAACTGTAGTCAAACAGCAGATGGGACATTCCCATTGGAACATTGAGCCCGACACCGGCATTCAGTCCGTAGAGGTAGTTGTCCTCTTCGTCCATTAATCCGTCCGCAGCCGCCGAATGCACAATTCCCACTCGAACCGAAATCAACCGTTTCAGGAAAGAGCCTTCCAATCCCAAACGGTATTCGTCGTAGGAGAAATTGTTACTTTGGAAGGTGAAATGCGGACTAATGGCGTATTCTTCCTCGTCCACCAGCGCCATGCTCACTCCCATTTGGATCGAAGTGGGCAGGTTGAATGCCGACGGGACGATGCGAATGATACGACGTTGTGACTGAGGATCATCACCCGGGATCATCACGCTGTGTTCGAACCCCGGACCGCTGAACTTCATGTCCGGACCGAAGTTTTTCATCACCAGTCCGAATTTGACACCGTTCCATTTGGTGTCGTACTGGAGACCGAAATCCAAAGCCACTCCGGTGGCTTCCTCGGTGCGAATCTTCTCGTAAATATACTGGAACGTCCCACCGAAATTCACCCGGTCGGTCATCCGCCGGGCATAAGTGGCGCCCAGCACCATGAACGTGGGATTGAAGATTTCTCCGGTCCCGTTGGGTGCGAATTCCGTGGTGACTTCCATATCGCCGACATTGAGGACTTTGGCGCTCAGACCAATCGATCCGAACTTGCCGAATGTGGTGGTCACACCGGCGAAGTTTACCTTCATATCCGCGATATAGGTCATGTATGAGAACATGGCTTCGGTGTGCGGCAAAACCGCAGCACCTGCCGGATTCCAGTATAGGGCTTCCACCCCGGAGATGGTAGCTATGTTGGCACCAGCCAAAGCGGTAGCAACCGAGCCCACCGGGATGCGTAATTCCTGGGCACCTGCGGTACCCACTTTATTGCCACTTCCAGCCATGAGCGGGAGGCTCAGGACCAGAAGGGATAGCAACGTTAAACTAAATGTTTTGGCGTTCATGCTTCCTCCTTGTATGAGCATTTGCTGAATCCTTCTACTCGTCCGCCGACTGGCGGATTAGAAAGTTTTCAACGTTTCTCGCTCCATGAAAACGGCAAATTTTCCATAATTGGTCCCGACACCTGGGGCATCTATGTACCATATGTAAATACCACTGGCTACGGGAATTCCGTGCTTGGTTTCCAGATCCCATATCAGCTCCGTGTCGGTGTCATCCTTCTCCAGGGTGCGTACATGGTCACCACCTAAGTTGAAGATACGGATGCTGCATTCCTTGGGCAAGTTGATGAACTTGAGCACCCTTTCATAGGGGTCTACCTCGTAGTTGGAATGCCCGTAATACGGATTCGGCACGGCCTTGACGTCATCCAGATCCCATGAGACAACTTCCCACGGAATCTCCGTCTGGAACCGGTACACGTCGCTCAGAGCGTTGGTCTTGTTGGTTTGGAACAGAACCACAGTTCCGGGTGCCGGTGTTCCCGCATTAAAGATGATGCGTCCGATGTGGAAATCATCATCCCAGACGTAAACGGCAATTTGCGGTAGTGGTTCCACGTATGGTTCTTCAACCACGTAGATACGATCTCCCGGTGTCCATCCGCCGGACTCGTCGTCATCGAGGACCATAAAAGTGACCTCTATATCGTCGGATGTATCATCATCGGGACCCATGTTCCAGACGTGGAACGGGGCTCTGTGGTCGTGCTTTTCATCAGTCGAGTAGTCATAGTACTCAGCACCGTCTGCAACTTCCGTCCACCGGAATTCCCAGTCATCGGTACCCAAACGACCACGCCAATTTAGGCGCGCCCAGTTGCTGCCGGCGTCGGAGCTAACGTAGAAATCATGGGTCGAGTTCCAGGAATACGCTACGTTATCCCATGGATCCAACGGACCTGCGGCTGTAGCGGTTTCCCAGATACCCTTGATGCCGATATCAGGACCAACCACACGCACCATGATCCCGTCAAAGATGGGATAGTCCCATCCGCCGCCCTGGTTGCTCTCGTCAGTGACCACTAACAGGTTGGTGTTGAGGTCGGTACAGTCCCAAGTAATGGACCCACCGGTAGTGTCAAACGTCACTTCGTACTGATGCCCGGTGACATCCTCCTGGAATGCCGGAATGTAGTGGAAGGTAACGGCACCGTCACCTCCACCGGCTACATGCTCCGCGGAATCACCTTCCGCTAATCCCTGGGATCCAGGAATGACACTAACCGGAGTTGGTGCGTTTTCTAAGGTTTCCGTCACCCAGCCCATCACGTTCGGTCCCAACAAATACGGAACTGCATTGTTGACTTCGAAGTTGTAGGCGGTGACTGCAAAGTAGTACTGGCGGTAATTGACCAGCGAACCGCCCAGGATGGCGTCGGTGTCGATCACTAAGTTGTGCTGCAGTCCGGAATTGGTTCCTTGCTGGATGATGACACGCACCATACCGCCGGCTGCCGCGCTGAACACATCCATGTAGATCAGACCGATGTCTGCGGTAATGGTGTCTCCGGCCACGGTGTCGATGTAGGTATGTTCGTTGACTTCATCGAAGATGCCGATTTTGTACCAAGGACCGGCGACCGAGGCACCCTGATAGACGTTGAATCCCTCGTGATGGAATTCCTGTCCCAGGTCCTCGTTGATCTGCACGTCGCCATCCGCTTCGGTACCCCAAATCAGGTTCACATACCCATCACGAGCCTGGAAGTATACCGAAGGCGCCGGCGGGGGATTCGGGATGTTGAAGTTGGCGTCGAATACCTTCTGTGCCGCATCGTCGTTTTGCTTCATCACCGTGATGGAGTTCAGACGATCCGTGCCCTGACCCATCACGATCGCTGCCACCACTTCCTGTGCGTTCACCCCGATGATCACTTCCCCACTCTCAGAAACGGGCTCCAGATCAAACGGACCGGAACACAGCATGAATCGGCGGTCCGATTCATTGGTATCCACCCAACCGGAACCGGTCACCGGATCTCCGGACCCGTAATAGGTAGTGGTATCTCCGGTAATCGGGTGGATATACGGCTGAGGCGCATTCAACGGTTCCACCGCATCCAAGCCCAACATGTAATTGTATACCTCCTCACCACTGCTGGGATCGGTGCCGTTGATGTACTTGTTGAATGCGGTCATCGGCAAGTTTTTGAATTCGAGATACGGTTCTGCCGATACGTATGCCGTGTCACCCGGGGAGGGTACAATCGGACCCTGAAAGAAATCGTATCCTACACAGGGTGGGGTACTACCATAAACCGCATCGTTGTTGGTGGCATTGAAACAATATCCCACCGACAACAGCGTGTCACACCCCACCAGGTCGTCGCCGGCTCCGCCCAAGTCCGGGTCGGACCACAGGGCAACGTAGGTGTCTTCCAGGTAGTTTATACCTTTGTTGATGACCAAGAACTTGATAAACACCACATTGCCCAACGCGCCGGTGCGGTTGTAGGCGAACGTGGTCTGCTGAATCTCGATCCCCAAGGGCAGCGTTAACATATTGGAGTGCTCGGTGGGGTCGGCGTCGTTGTACACCGCCCACAGGGTTTGATCGCCCATCAGCAAAGGATCACCGGCTTCATCCACCGGCGCCCCGTCCCCAACCGGCCATTCATCCCAGTCTGCATCTCCAGGACCAGAGTCTCCATCGATCTTATAGACCCGGTATTCGGGAGCGTTGGGATTGGTGGCGGGTCCTCCGCCCATCATCGGACCCGGTCCGTATTCTGATGAATATTCCGCCACGGCTACACGGATCACCCCATCCACTAATCCACCAACCCACAACCCGGAGGCAAACACCGCTTGTTTATTCGTCCCTTTCGGGTAAGTCAGACCGGGATCGCCCGTGGTTAAATCCCAGGCGAACGAGCCGTGGTTAGTCACAAACATATCGATCAAATTCGCGTCGATGCGCGTGTCGTTATCTATCACGAACGGTGACGGCGCTAAAGGTTTCTGCACCGGTCCCCGTGGAGTCCCAGCCAACGCAGTAACTCCCACAGCAATCAGCACGAAAAGACCGATCCATTTTAAGGTCTTCATTGAAGTTCCTCCTATCGTCTTTTCTTAGAAGTTAAGTGAGAGTCCTACGCGGATCTGACGCGGCGAACCAAACCGTGACGGATCCATCTCCGCCAGCCGGTAATAATCTCCCGCGTTCTCTGGATAGTTGGGATTCACCAAGAATGCCTGACCGCTTGGCGTGGACAGCCAGCGCGTTGTCCCTGCTTGTCCGGAGGATGCATAGACATCTACATAGTTCTCCGTGTTGAACAGGTTCAATACCCACACATAGACATCCAAATCCAAACGACTGATCTGGAACGTCCGGTTCGCCTTCAGGTCCGTTCTCCAAGTCCACGGACCATAGCGGGAATTGATCGGTCCAGACGGAACCGGAGAAATTGCACCCAAAAACACTTCGTTCCAGACCTCTTCCGGTGTATAAGGTAACCCCGAACCGGCGTTGAACAACACATTGATACCGGCATTTTCAAAAGGATAGAAATTGCCTAACATCGGTCCTTCCTGGTCGCCCAACCGGTAATCCATGTTCAGGGTAATCTTGTGACGCTGGTCGAAATCCAACGGTGAAGTCATCTTGGGAGGATCCGCCGCGGTCCAGGCAATGTTTCGCTGGGTTCCGGATGCAGACCCGGTGCCAATCGCCCACATCAGCCCGTAAGACACATTCACCGACACATTGTGAGTCCTGCGCATGGTCACGTTGAAATCAATTCCCTTCACCGTTCCGAAGTCGGAATTGCGATAGGAAGAGAAGTTGTTGGGAAATGAAGAAATAGTCTTCACCTGCACCAAATCCTTGATGTCTTTGTAGTACGCAGTGACATCGAAGCGAACATTTTCCCCAAGCTGCTGGGTGAAACCCACCTCGTATGCGGTGGTGGTTTCCGGACGCAAATTGGGATTTCCGAACGGGTAGAAGTATCCACCGGTTTGGACTTTGTGCTCCAGATAGTCGTAGGATACGTACAGGTCGTTCAGATTAGGCTGCTGGAAGAATTTCCCGTATGAGAAGTGCACCACGGTGCGATCGGACACTGGAAAACCGACTCCGAGTCGAGGAGAAATTTTGTGCTGAATTTCGGCATCCTCCAGATCGTCTTCGGTCAATTCGGAATCCAGACCGGTTTGATCGGGATCTAAGGGATACTCCTCGTTTTTCAGGCGTTTGGTGTCGATGTTCAGGTAGTCATACCTGACGCCGGCGTTGATGACCAGCCCCTGGTATTCGACTTTGTCCTGTAAGTAGAACGCCATGGTGATGGGGTGCTTGGCGGCATTCCATCCATCATCCAAATCGGCATCGGGATCATCAAAATTGTATCCGAAGTAGTCGACTTCCTGGTATGCCAGCTCAATGTTGTCCTCTATCCCATTATCGTTCACATCTTTTTCGGCGGGATCGATTACCCCGTTCCCATTCAGGTCCTGGTATGCACGATCCAATATGTGGGTATCCACCGGGAACAGTGCACGCCAGTACCTCAAGGTGTGGCGCTGGATGTCGAAACCCAATTTCAATTGATGATGAGTAGTCATCTGGTGGGTCAAATCGAAATCGAACCCGTAATAGGATGATTCTCGATGCAGGTAGTCATCCCAGACGTGTTCCCGGTAAACCGTACTGTCATGTGTCACTGTATCACCAGTAGCGGTATTGACCGAATCGAACACCACGTAGCTTGTGTCGGGAGTACCGTAAAAGAACAGCGACATATTGTCGTAACTGGGATTGTTCGCTCGGGCGTAAGACGTCACGTCATCCCACAGTTCGCCGTCACCGCGGGTCCGCTCGGTGTAATAGTAATTCACCGCCGCGGTGTAGAATGTGCTCTTGCTCAGCGTATGGGTTAACTTCCCGTAGAAGGAGTTGTTGCGGTCCACGTAACGCGGGGTATGGCTGATGTTAAACACATACCACTGGCGGAATTCGCTCCAATCGTCGTGAGACCCAATCGATCCCAAATCCAAGGTGAGCGCATCGGCGACCTTTAACTTCAACTTGCCCTGCCATGTCCATCCCGATAAGGTGTTGCCGGGAAGACGATAGGTAGCATCGTCGGGATGCCCTGCTGGATAAATCCACTGATCTTCAATGGGATGACCTTCCTCGTCCAACGGATGTACTGCGGACAATTCTCGGAACAAACGATTCATGTCCCGTGCCCCATACCGAGGACTGCGGTCAGCCTGCCAACGGCGTTCGCCTGACAGGTAAAACGTAAAACGATCATCACCGGGGATGATCGGTCCGCCCAACGACGCGGCATACACGTTGTAGTCCATGCGATGTACGTCGTTGTTGATGAAATTGTCTGTGATCGCTTCCACAGATCCGGAGTAATTCTCCGTACCGCCCTTGGTAATCACGTTCACCGCACCGGACATGATCTTGCCGTATTCGGCACTGAATCCTCCGGTCATCATGATCACTTCCTGGATGGCGGTGTTGTTGATAGCGGTGGTGGAAAATCCAGTCAGCGGATCTGTCTGAGAAAAGCCGTCCACCCAGTATCCAACCTCGTTGGGACGACCTCCTCGAATCTGTAACCGACTTCCGTTTGTGTTCTCACCTCCCTGACGAGCGTCTCCAGGATAGGCTTCGAATTCCACCACCCCGGCTTGCAGCGCTACCACGTCACGGTAACCGCGCACCGGAAGATTTGCGATCTCTTCCGCCGTCGCAACACGCACAGAAGAGGTACGGTCTGTCTCCACCAACGGTCTTTCGGCGATAATGACCACTTCCTTGCCTGCTTCCAGGATGGTTTGTGATAGGTCAATATCGTAGCTGGTGGTGAAGTCGGCTGTGATCAGGATATTCCTGATCGTGACACTCTGATACCCCATCGAGGAAACGGTAATCGTATACCTGCCGGCGGGAACATTCAAAATGTAGTAGTCCCCGTCCAGGTCCGTCGCCGCTCCCAATCGAGTGCCTTCGATGAATACGTTGGCACCCGTCAGGGGTTTGCCGGTCTCCGCGTTATTTACCGTCCCTGCCAATTTTCCGGTGGTCCCGGCAATCAGCAGCGATGTCAACAACAGGAGACAAATCAGAATGGCAATGTATCGATACATGCCTGCCTCCATTCTAAAATATAACATCTCGATTCATTTAAAACTTTTGTGTGTGTCCTTATCACCTCCTTTACTGTCAGTTAGCTAATCTTAATGGTTTCTGGTATAGAGTTCTTCACTGTATCAATAACATGGATATGTTATAGAAAGCTCTGAAACGAATGTGATAATACTATTTGTATAAGGATAGTGTTTTTTTCCTTTGTTGTCAAGGGTTTTTTCGGAATTTTAACAAATACCGCACATATTGATATTCCATATTATCAATATGTTACAATTTTGTGCCACATGTGGCAATATTATAAAACCCCTAAACCACAATCAAATTGCCTGTTCTCGGTACTTTCGATAAGATAGTTACTATAGATGTGTCAAGTATGTTATAATTTGCTTGGCTAACTGCTCGGAAATTCCAGGAACAGCAGTGATTTCTTCTATAGTAGCTCCTTTCAACCGCTTCAAAGATCGGAAATGTTTGAGCAGTGCGTTGCGGCGGGAGGGACCGATTCCGGGGATGGTGTCTAATTTCGAGACCGTCAACCGCTTTCCCCGGAGTGCCCGGTGATGTTCTATGGCGAACCGGTGCGCCTCATCGCGCACCTGCTGCAGCAATTTCAAGGCGGGAGATGTTTTTGGCAGTATCCACGGTTCCGGATCCCCCGGGATGAAGACTTCTTCTAACCGTTTCGCCAACCCGATGACGGGAAGCTGTGTCAAATCCAAGGAATCCAGCACCTGTTTGGCGGCGCTGAGCTGCCCCTTGCCCCCATCCACCAAGACCAAATCCGGCAACGGTTTATCCTCCTTGAGCAGCCGTCGGTAGCGCCTGCCAACCACTTCTCCTATCATGGCGAAATCGTCGATCCCCTCCACCGACCGGATATTGAAATGGCGGTAGTCGCGCTTCCGGGGGCGGGCGTTCAGAAACGTCACCATGGACGCCACCGCATGCTCCCCGTGCAGATTGGATACGTCGAATGCTTCGATCCGTTTGGGCAATCTGGGCAGGCGCAAAGCATCTTTCAACGTCACCAGCGCTTCGGGAATCATATCCCGTTTCTGTACTTCCAGCCGCCGTTCCCCTAACAACAACACGGCGTTTCCCCGCGCCAGCTTCATCAACTTCGCCTTATCACCGATCTTGGGGAATTCGATTCGCACCGATTTGCCCTTTCGGGTATTGATCCACTGGTGAAACAACGCCATCTCCGGTACCTCCATGGGTAAATGCAGCTCCTCCGGAAGATCCTCATCCTCCACGAACACTTGCTGCAGGAACGCCTGCAAAATATCCGCATCTGTACTCTGCTGCAAACCCCGCAGGAAAAACGGGTTCCGCCCCACTAATTTTCCCTGCCGGATGCGGAACATCACCGCACAGGCATCGTCCGCTTCCCGCGCCAATGCAATCACATCTCGGGAAATAGGAAACGGCGAGATTACTTTCTGATGCTGGGTGAGCTGCTCGATGGCGCGCAACTGGTCGCGCACTTCCGCCGCCTGCTCGTATTCCTGAGCGGCTGCTAATTCATCCATACGCCGAGCCAAATCTTCCGCCAACGGCTGCGTGTTCCCCTTCAGGAGATCAAGGAACACCACGATATTCTCTATGTAATCTTCCGGAGTAATCCGCCCTTCGCACGGTCCCTTACACTGCCCCATGTCGTGATAGATACACACCCGGTGCTTTCCCTGGGCAATGCTTTGTTCGGTGATGGCTAAATTGCACCGGCGGATATGGAGAATCCCCTTCATCGTCTTCAACAGCCGCTTGATGTATCCCACTCCGGTGAACGGTCCGAAGTACCGTGACCCGTCCTTCGCCGGCTGGCGGCTCAGGAAAATACGGGGATACAGCTCCTTGGTAACCTTGATATATGGCAGGGACTTGTCGTCTCGGAGGGTGACATTGTATCGGGGGGAATGATGCCGCACCAGCGACGATTCCAGGATCATCGCTTCCAGTTCGTTGTCGGTAACAATCACTTCCAGGTCGGCGATAGCCCGGGTGAGCGACCCGTACTGGTACCTGCCGTCGTTGCCTTTCTGGAAGTACGACCTCACCCGGTTCCGCAGTACCTTCGACTTTCCTATATATATAATCCGCCCTTTGTCGTTCCGGAACAGGTACACTCCGGACGACTTCGGCAAATTATCCAATTTCTGCTGTAATTGTTCCGACGGAGTCAATCTCTATTCAATCCTGATACTGTTGTTAATTTTGTACTTCCACCAATTCAATCAACATCCCATGGGTGGCTTTGGGATGCAGGAAGGCGATCATAGTACCCTCTGCACCGGTTCGCGGTGCGTCGTTGATCAATCGAATCCCCTGTTCCCGTGCCAGTTGTAGCGCCTGCGTAATATCCGGCACCTGGATAGCGATATGGTGAATGCCTTCCCCGTTGCGATCCAGGAAGTTGGCAATGGGAGAACTATCGGAGGTCGGCTCCAAGCATTCGATCCGGGTATCCCCTACCTGATAGAATTCCACCCGCACCTGCTGTGACGGAATCTCCTCTCGCCCGGCACACGGAATCCCCAAGGCTTTTTCGAATAAGACGCGCGCCGCATCCAGTGATTTAACTGCCACCCCAATATGGTCGATTTTAATCGGTGATTGTATCGTGTTCATGTTCCCAGAAGTTGTTAAAGATAGTAGTTAGCTGCTTGTGTTCCTGGATTACGGTGGTCACAGTGGGCAAGGCATCCTGAAATATCTTCCCGAACCGGGTATGCACCATCCGGGAATCCGCCACCACCACCACACCCCGGTCTTTACGGGTTCGGATCAACCGACCTACCCCTTGCCGCAGCCGGATCACCGCTTCCGGCACCGAATATTCCATAAATGCGTTCTTGCCCTGAGCCGTGATCTGCTCGTTGCGGGCTTCGATCCAGGGATCGGTGGGCACATCGAACGGCAGCTTGGTGACGATCAACACTTCCAGCGCATCCCCCACCACGTCGATCCCCTCCCAAAAACTGTCCGTTCCGAACAGCACCGAGGATTTCTCATTGCGGAACCGCTGCAACAGCAGTTCCGGCGATCCGTGCTTCCCCTGGATCAACACGGTGATCCCCTTCTGTTCCAGGTAGGATCGCACCGTGTCCGCCACCTGATTCAACGCTTGGTAGGAAGTAAACAACACTAACGTCCCCCGCTTGGTGGCAGCCAGCCGCGCCACTAACCGCGACACTTCATCCAGGTACTGTTGATTGTTCTTGGGCGATGGGAAATACTCCGGCGAAAGAATCATCATCTGCCGGTCTAAGTCGAACGGCGAATCCAACAGCAGCGCCCCGCGCCTCTCCTCCGGAACCTGAGCCAACCCCACCGTGTTGATCAGATGGTCGAATGAGGTCCCCACTGCCAAAGTAGCGGAGGTCAAAATACCGGTGCGCAACTGTTTCCATAGCGCGCTGTAAATCAAACCCGACACATCCAACGGTGCCGCTTGGATTCGCAGGAAACGCCGCTCCGGGGGTCCCGATGTTTCGTACCAGGTCACCCAGTTGCTGTCGTCGCAGTGCGCTAAGAATTGGAAATTTTCCCGATCCTCCGCCATCGCATCCCGCACCGACGTTAGTTCCCCCGCGGTGTCGTCGGTATAGAACGGAAATACTTCCTTAACATCATCCCGCAGCCGCAGTATCGTCTTCAACGCTTCAATTACCGGCTGATACTGTGCGATGACTTCCGCAGCCAGTTCCTGCAGCCGATCCCAGGGATATTCCCCCTTCTGATACCGTTTTCTGACCCCGAACGTTTCAGTGGACGTGACTTTAGCATCGATCGATCGCAGGAAACCAACCGCGAAATCCTTCCCTAAATTATTGAGGGTTTGGGCATGATCGATCAATGACTGGATTTCCACCTGCAGCCGCTTCAAAGGTCCCCGGTTCGGTTTCCCCAGCTTCTGCAGCAGCAGCGGCAGGAGCCCCCGTTCCACTCTACCGCCCTGGTACAGCCTGCCTAAAGTCCGCCGCAACGTGACATCACTCCATTCGATACCTAAATGCGACACCGCGGATTTCTCTAACTTGTGCGCTTCGTCCACAATCAACCGGTCATAATCCCCTAACACCGACCCTTCCCGGGATACGTCCGCAAACAGCAGTGCGTGATTCACCACCACCACGTGCGCCTTCTGCGCCTGCCGCCGAGCCCGTTGCAGGAAACACTGACGCGATTCCCTGCACGCCGACCCCGGACACACCCCGGAATCCGATGCCAATTTCGACCGGAGCGACACCGCTAACGGTCCCCGAACCGCCGACACCTCCGAAAAATCACCGGTGGTGGTCTCCCTGCTCCAGCGCACCAACGGCAGTGCCGCCACCCGTTCCTCCGGCAGCAGCCGAAACGCCGGATCCGCCAATACATTCTTCCAACGGTTGATACAAAGGTAATTGGACCTGCCCTTCAGTAACGCCGTCCGAAACCGAAACGGCATCGCGCGCTTCAATTCCGGCAGGTCCTTGTTGCACAACTGGTCCTGCAGGTTCTTGGTACCGGTGGAGATGATAACCCGCCGCTTCTCCATCTTACCGCCGGCAGCCCAAGCTAATGCCGGTGCTAAATACGCCAACGACTTCCCGGTGCCGGTACCGGCTTCCACGCACAAAAACTTGCTATCCCGAAATGCCTGATACGCCCCCACCGCCATCTGCGCCTGTTGCGGGCGTTCCTCGAAACCGGGAAATGCCAACGACATCTCCCCGCCGTGACCGAATATCCGGCGATAGTCCGACTCCTCCCAACCGGGAGCCTCGGTGGGAAGCGACTGTTCTTCCAATTCCTCAACGGTTTCCGGTGCCCCAATTGTCATCCTGGTAATCGGGCGGGTTAGCTCCGTTTCCGCTAAATAATTCCCTAATTTCGACAGGAATCGCTGCAATGGATGCCGGCTGCCCTCCAAAAATCGCAATTGGGTCGCCACCGTCTGGAAATCCAATTCCAACGAATCCTTCACCAACATCAGGAACAACCACCCGGTGGCAACCGCATCGTCCAGAGCCCGATGTGCCTGCCGATGTTCGATCCCATGGGATTTGACTAACGAACCCAGACCATACCCGGTTTCCGACGGCAGTAGGAACCTTGCGAACTGTGAGGTATCGAAAACCGGCTTGCCTTTGCAAGGGTAGGGCGTAGCATGCGGCAGCGACCGCTTGGTGAGCGCCTTCAAAAATCCCATATCGAAATCCACATGATGCCCCACCACCGGCGTCGGTGTCCAGAATTCTCCGAACTGCCGGTAAGCTACAGCAAAATCAGGCGCATCCGCTACATCATGATCCGTGATGCCGGTAAGCTGCACGATTTCCGGAGGCACCGGCTTTCCCGGCTGCACGAACGTTCGGAAAGTGTTGTCCAAATGCCCGTCAACGAACCGTTGCGCCCCCCATTCGATGATAGACTCCCGCTCCGGATCGATGCCGGTGGTTTCCAGATCGATCGCGGTAAACGATTGCAACCCCAAATGCCGGAGTTGTTCCGGAGTGGGCAGGGAGGACGCATCCGGCACCCAAGAGGGTGTGTCGATATGTGATGTTGTTATTGACATGTCTTGTGAAAAAAATCGGGAGGCTTAGCTAAGCCTCCCGAGGATTTAATCCTTCGGGGTCTCAGTGCTGTCAGGTGCCAACGAATCTCGATTCCTCACCTGACAGTGCGTCTTAGTATGTGGGTCGGATGTAAAGTAATTAATGTCAAGCTTCCGAGCGGCTCCGGCTTCATCCAACCGGGAAACCGGCGTGTGATGCGGCGCCTGTTTTAGCATGTCCGGCGAATCATCCACCTCGCGATCGATCTGCCTAACCGCATCCACGAACCGGTCTAACGACTGCCGGGATTCCGACTCCGTTGGTTCGATCATCAACGCCTCCGGCACGATCAACGGAAAATACACCGTGGGAGCATGTATCCCGAAATCCAGCATCCGTTTGGCAATATCAGTGGTGCGAATCCCCCGCGCCTTTTGCCGATTACTGGAAAACACCACTTCGTGCAAGCACGGCGTTTGGTAGGGCAGCTCCAGGATGTCCTGAAGCTTTGCCCGCAGGTAGTTCGCGTTTAAGATCGCATCGTCACTGACCTGCCGCAAGCCTTCAGCGCCTATCCGCCGGATGTACGCCAACGCCCGGATGAACACCCCGAAATTCCCCTGGAAACTGTGTACCCGCCCGATGGCGGTATCTCTGGGCGCTTCCCAAGCATAATTATTCCCGTCCCGCACCGCACGCGGCTGCGGTAAATACTGCTCCAATTTTTTCGCGACCGCCACCGGTCCGCTGCCCGGTCCCCCGCCACCGTGGGGAGTGGAAAACGTCTTGTGCAGGTTCAAATGCACCACGTCGAAACCCATATCACCCGGTCGGGCAATCCCCATCAGCGCGTTCATATTGGCGCCGTCCATGTACAACAACGCCCCCGCATCATGGACAATCGTTGCGATGTCGGACACCTGCGCTTCGAACAATCCCAGCGTGTTGGGATTGGTAATCATAAACGCCGCCGTGTCCTTATTCACCGCTTCCTTCAGCGCATCCAAATCCACTAACCCCTGCTGATTGGACGGAATCTGCACCACCTGATACCCGGTCATAATAATACTGGCGGGATTGGTGCCGTGGGCGGAATCGGGGATAATCACCTTCCGGCGCGGATTCCCCTGCGCCTCATGGTGTGCCCGCATGATCAACAATCCGGTCAACTCCCCGTGTGCCCCCGCCGCCGGCTGTAGCGTAATCGCCGGCAGCCCCACCAACTCACACAACGCCTCCGACAGTTCCACCATCAGCCGCAACACCCCCTGGATAGTATCCTCCGGCTGCCAGGGATGCACTTCGGCAAACCCGGGAAGCGCCGACAACTCCTCGTTGATCTTGGGATTGTACTTCATGGTACACGACCCCAAGGGGTAGAAATCCTTGTCCACGTGGTGATTCAGGGTGGATAGGTGCGTGTAATGTCGCACCACTTCGCTTTCCGATACCTCCGGCAGCCTGGCGGGATTGTTACGTAAGCGCTCTGCAGGAATCAGGTTTTCCAGTTTCGGGACGTCCAACGTAGGCGCCTCAACACCACGCCGTCCTGGATGTCCCAGTTCAAAAATTAATGTTCCAGTTCGAGATACTGTTGGTTGATCCATCTATTTTTAAGTCTATTTTACGGTTAACGTATTATGGAGTGCGGCAGCTTGCTACCGCAGTTTCGAGTTTTGAAATTTGAATTTGTTTAGAGTTTCGAATTTCGGATTTCGGATTTGTTTAATTACATCAGGCTCCCCAATATTCTACCCCTTCAAATATACTACTTCACCACTTCCAACGTCAATGTATTCGGGGTTTCGCCGGTGATGACCAGCCGGAAATTGCCAAAACTGCGACCGTCTAATTCGTCCGCCAAATCATCGGTGGTGGCGCTGATATCCACCCCCAGTTCCAATATGCCGCCCCCGAACTGCCGCTGGTTGACGCTATTCACAAAGCTAATTTCATCCTCTAACTCCTGGATGACCGCCTTCTTCTGCGACCGCATTTCGATGCCTTCGATATGCAGCACCACCGTCTTCGTGTTGGACTGCTCCAGCCCCCAGCCCTTTATGGCTTGAGCAATCAACACGTCGGTCAGCTTGCCCGCCGCGTCCGTTAACGCCTGTGCGCCAGCCGTTTCCGGCGAAATGTGTACTTTCTTACCCTCCTTGGTATCGGTGGCAAGGATATCGCCGGTATCGGTACGAATGATGCTGGCGGAAATCACCGCCTGCCCGGATGTCATCCCTCCCAACATCTTGTTCATCCCTTCACCTTTCTTAGCTCGAGCCCGACCGGTGACAATGATTTCCGCCTGGTGCTGCGTGGCAATCGCCACCGCCGCCGCCGGATCCCCGTTAATCGCCATCTGCGCTTCCCGGTTCCCCAAAATCCCTTTAGTCACCTGGGCGCTGACCACGTCGAATCCCTTTTCCTTCAACACCCGGTTGATCTCGTTGGTCGCCACTATGGAGCCTCTATCCCCCATATTATCCTCTTCCAGCACCACCATGAATCGTGGTTTTTTCAGCCATCTGAGCAGCAACTGCAGCGCCATCTGGTCCTTGATCATCTCGTCGAACATGGCGGTCACTTCCGCTTCGATCTTGACCCGGTGGGTACCGTCGATTTCCACATTGTGGGACAGTTCCTGCCAATTCTTCACAAAACCGTTGGCACGGGTGATGATCTGGTCGCGCTTCAGTTGGAAATTCTCGATTTCGGTTTCCGAAATCAACAGCATCCCGATTCCGGTCGCCACCGCTTCCCGTTTCGCCTGTTCGATGGCTTGCGGCTTGGTGTTCCCCAAACCCTCCACCGTCACCATCTTCGATTGCCCCAAGACCATTAGCGGAATCAGTACACACAACAGGCATGAGACAATCAGTGTATTTGTTAATTTATTCATTCCCACCTCCAAGGTAGATTTTTTCTTTATTGAATTTAGAGATTATGGCTGTCTGTAGGATTCTGGATCAGGCAATTGTTTTAATAATATATCATTACCATATAGAAACCGCTGAAGCGGTTGGGAAATATAGGTTAGCTGCGCTTTAACACCATCCCTGCCGTTCGGGATGGTGCTGGTATAATTATATTCTATCTTTTATTTCACTTTGAAATCTCCTTGCGAGTTCGTCATCTTCATATTTGAAGTTTGCAATGATTTCCCTCCCTTTTTTCGACAATCGTTTCAAACCCCATAAACATCTCTTTCTGGTCGTTTCGATACCGCAGCGGTCGAAATACATTGTCAGATTGACATCGAAAAATGAAATTGCATCCGCTTCCTTTAACAAATCCGCTCGTTCATTCCCCCCCGTTTCATGATGATTTACAAGTGAACAGACGTCTGCTATGAATTCCTCAACAACCTCGAATTCAATCATAATTTCTTTTAATATATTTGCGCTGTTAAGGGCGTGAACTCGCTTAAATTCATTGTAAGAGCTATAATCAGATTGTTTTACCTTCCGTCCCTCAATGGCTCTCTCTATATCATGACCGAGAGCGGCTATTTCCAATGCTTTATCTACAATCGGTGAAATTTTAGTCAGCCATTCCAAGGTGTTTTTTGAATGAATGGAATCCTCAGGAACAGCAGATCCGGAAATAATTTTCTCAATCCTTTCCTTGATACGACTATAATTCCCGTTTCTTATAGCAGACAATTATTCTCCTTATATTTTCTAAGTTCATCAGCAAAGCGATTATAACCAGCACCCCAAAAGCCTGGTTCAGTAGAGCGCCAATAAATATTATAAACATCCTGGTATCACGCCCCATTCTAAAACGAGTTTTATTAGGCGCAAGTATCTTTTCCATTAAACTGTCGTATTTGTCAGCGGTATAGCTGTTCATGAATGAGCCGATGATGGCTAAGAAGCCGATGATCAAAGCGGGCAATTCTCCACCCGTCTTGAGCACATAAATTGTCAATCCAAAAAGGAGAAAGGCATCGGCATACCGGTCCAATACCGCGTCAAACCATCTGCCGTAATCACTTTCTTTGAATTTCAGCCGGGCAATCTCGCCATCGCAACCGTCAACGATGGAAGAAAGCTGGGTCAGGATTGCGCCAATAGCGAGCGCAATATAGTTCCCCAGGGAGAAAAATGCGGCACTTAACAATGACAAGATGAAAGATAAAACTGAAATTTGATTTGGGGTAATGTCGATTTTTAGAAAATATTTCGTTATCCTCGCAGAAACCGGTCTGTTGATAAACCTTGACACAGGACCATCGGTGGGTTTTATAAGTCCTTTCATCAAGCATTTTTCAGCCTTCAAAAGCGCTTCTTCATCATCGACATCGATCCAAAAGCCATCTTTGATGTCAAATGCCTTTGCTTTTTCCTCAGCGGCTAAAGTTCTTATGCCTCCGGATAAAGTAGTGTCGGAATTTTCGGCTATGCTCCTTTCAATGGCACTGAATATTGCCGGCGTGCAGAGGAAAATTCCGGTGTCGTAAGCGTTATATTTGGTGATATTCTTTCCAATACCCGTAATATGTTCATCGTCAACGAGGACTTTTGTAACATCGTCAACATCTACCAGGCTATTTGAACCAGTATTGTAATCGACAGCCAAAACTACTTCGTCGTCTTCTATCGGCTCATCCATTAGATGTTTTAGTATATCGACCTCTATGATATGATCCGACATGGTTAACATGAAATTATCATTCAATAAATCCTTCGCTTTGAGAACTGACAGCCCGTTTTCCTTCTCCCATTCATCATTGTAAATGCATGTTATGTTGACGTCTCTATCATCGCTGAGCTTTTCCAGGAAGTCCTGTAACTCTTTACTTTTATATCCTGTGACGACATAGAAGTCATCGATCCCCGCTTTTCTACATGTCAGTATGACCCGTGCGATGAGTGATAATCCCAAAAGCAAAACAAGGGGCTTGGAACCGACTTCTCCCACCAACCTATCGCCCTTGCCAGCAGCAATTACCAGACATTTCAATCTACTAATCCTTTCGCTTCCCGGCAATGAATTCATCGGTCATTCTATAAGCTTCATCATCGGTGAATTGTCTGGGAGGATGCTTCATGAAATACGCTGAGGGTGAGTATAATATGCCAGCTACACCTCTGTCAAGCGCCAATTTACAACACCTGATAGCGTCAATAACCACGCCCGCCGAATTCGGGGAATCCTCTACCGAAAGCCGAAGTTCTATATTCATCGGCACATCGCCAAACAATTTCCCCTCCATCCTGAGGAAACAGACTTTGTTGTCCTTTTGCCAGGGTATATAATCGCTGGGACCAATGTGAATGTTTTCATATTCAAGTCTTTTTGCCAGAACGGATTGGACTGCCTCAGTTTTCGATTTTTTCTTCGAAGCAAGTCTTTGACGGTTCAGCATATTAAGAAAATCAGTGTTGCCCCCGGTATTCAACTGGTAAGTCCTTTCTAATTTCACACCTCTTTTATTGAATAAATCGGCGAGGATACGATGGGTAATGGTTGCACCGAGCTGTGACTTGATATCGTCCCCCATCAGCGGAACATTCTTTTCTCTAAACTTTTCCGCCCATTGCTTGTTGCTGGCGATGAAAACAGGTATATTATTTATCAAGGCGATACCCACCTCGAGAGCGCATTCGGCGTAAAACCTGGTGGCTGATTCGGAGCCGACGGGAAGATAATTCAAGAGGATTTCGGCACCTGAGTCTCTTAAAACACTTACGACATCTTCAGCAGAAGGTTCTTTTTCATCGCTTAAAACGAAAACATATTCATCGTCAAAATCTTTCATATGCTCGGAGTAGCCATCGAGTATCCTGCCCATTATAACCTTCACATTTGCCTTCGGCATATCCTGAAAAAATATCGTGGTGCAATTCGGCAGCGCAAAAATAGCTTCAGAAATATCCTTGCCCACCTTTCTGTAATCGATATCGAATGCAGACACCACCTCTATATCGAATGGTTTATAGCCGCCGATGTCCCAATGCATCAGACCTACGGATTCTTCTTCGCGCTTATTTCTGTAGTATTCAATTCCTTGAAGTAACGAACTCGCACAGTTGCCGACACCAACAATCGCAATTTTTATTTTTTCCATGGTAGTAAATTCTCCTTCTTCCTATGTTATTTCAGTAATGGTACGTAAACTTGATTATGTGAATTTGTTTTAGAGCTTAAGTGAAAACTATGTGTTCCTTGCTATGTCATTGCCTCTGATAATCCCTCAGCTAACCCTTCCATTTCCTGCCTGGTACGCAATTCCGTCACCGACACCAACAATCCCTTATCGATACCCACATCCAACTCATCCAATACCGGACCCACCAGGAACCCCTTATCCTTTAATTGTGCCGCAACTTCCAATCCCGGCTTCGATGTTCGGATGGCGAACTCCCGGAAAAACGGTTGTGATGACACAATCGACATGCCGGAGATTTCCCCGAGCCGATCCGCTAAATAATGACTCTTCTGCAGGCACAATTCCCCCACTTTCCGAAATCCTTCTTTGCCGAGAAGCGCCAAATATATCGTGGCCCGCAGCGCACATAACGCCTGATTGGTGCAGATATTCGAGGTCGCCTTGTCCCGCCGGATATGCTGCTCCCTGGTCTGCATGGTCAGCACATACCCTTTACGACCCTTGGTGTCGGTGGTAGCCCCCGCCAACCGTCCCGGCATCCGCCGAATCAACCGCTTCTGCACCGCAAAAAACCCCAAATACGGTCCCCCGAAACTCAATGGAATCCCCCACGGCTGCCCTTCACCGGTCACAATATCCGCCCCGTAATCCCCCGGAGGCTGCAGCAACGACAACGACACCGGATCTGCCGACACCGAAACCAACCCCTTCTTGGCGTGGCAAATTTCGACGATGTCCTCCACCGGTTCCAGGAATCCCAAGAAATTCGGCTGCGCCACGATTACTGCAGCGGTGTCATCATCCACCGCCTGCCGTAACTGGTCTAAATCCGTTACCCCGTCATCGATTCCCACTTCCTGAATCAGCAAATCGGAACCGCGCACCGTAGTCCCAAGCACTTGCCGATACCGGGGATTGACTGACTTGGACACCACGATTTTCGACCTCCGTGTGGCGCCCGCTGCCAAAAACGCCGCCTCCGCCAATGCCGATCCCCCGTCGTAAAGTGACGCATTCGCCGCATCCATCCCGGTCAATTCGCACACCATGGACTGGAATTCGTAGATAACCTGCAGCGTCCCCTGGGATACTTCCGCCTGGTACGGCGTGTACGCCGTCACGAATTCCGACCGGCTTGCCAACGTATCCAATGCCGCTGGGATATAGTGTTCCGACGCCCCGCCGCCCATAAAATTGACCAAATCCGTCCGGTTAGCCGCCGCCATCTCGCCAAATTCCCGCCTGAGTTCCACTTCCGAAATCGGGGACGGCAGATTCAGCGGTCGTTTCAACCGCAAATCAGCCGGAATCGACGACAACAATTCTTCCACCGATGCCACACCGATGGCATCCAACAATATCTTCCGGTCCCCGTCGCTATGAGACAAATAAGCCATAAATTTCAACCAATCAAATCCTTGTACGCATCAGGGGTCAACAACATTTCCGTTTCAGATTCATCCCCGAGACGCACCCGAATCATCCAACCCTCCTCGTACGGTGATTCGTTGATCTTTTCCGGCGTGTCCGCCAATTCTTCGTTCACTTCCACCACTTCACCGGTCAACGGTGCGAACAAATCCGACACCGCCTTCACCGCTTCGATAGTCCCGAAACTGTCGCCTTTGGTTATACTATCACCCACTGCCGGTAATTCCATGAATACAATGTCCCCCAATTCATTCTGGGCATAATCGGTAATTCCGATGGTCGCTACATCATCTTCAATCGCCACCCACTCGTGATCTTCCGTGTACTGTAAGTTTTCTGGTACGTTCATGTACGGTCTCCCGTGTTTTCATGTTATTATTTTATAATATCTTCTATGCTTCCAGTGTGGTAATTCCCGCTTCGAAATATCTCGTGATCCAACACCCGTTGATGGAAAGGAATCGTAGTGGAAATCCCCCCGATGATGAATTCGTCCAACGCCCGCTTCATCCGAATCAACGCTTCGTCACGATCCCTGCCGTGGGTAATCAGCTTCGCCAGCAGCGAATCGTAATACGGTGGAACCACATATCCCGCATAAGCGTGAGTATCCACCCGGATTCCCGGCCCCCCGGGGATGTGAAAATCGGTGATGGTGCCCGGCGTCGGCAGGAACTGCCGTTCCGGATCTTCCGCGTTGATTCGGCATTCGATGGCATGTCCGGTCAATTTGATGTCTTCCTGCTTACACCACAACGGTTCCCCCATCGCCACCTTGATCTGCGCCTTGATCAAATCCAATCCGGAAATCATTTCCGACACCGGATGTTCCACCTGGATACGGGTGTTCATCTCCATAAAGTAATAATTATTATCGCTGTCTAATAGGAATTCCACCGTGCCAGTGGAGTCGTATCCCACCGCCACCGCCGCCGCTATCGCCGTTTCCCCCATCTGTTTCCTGAGCTCCGGCGTGACCGCCGGCGACGGACTTTCCTCGATTAGCTTCTGATGACGTCGCTGAATCGAGCAGTCCCGTTCCCCCACAAACACCGCATGACCGTGCTTATCCCCTACTACCTGGATTTCCACATGCCGCGGATTCACTAAGAATTTTTCGACATACAAATCCGGATTCTTGAACCCGGACAACGCTTCCGCCCGTGCCATATCGTATGCCGACTCGATACCGTCCGGATCGTTGACAACCCGCATCCCGCGACCGCCTCCACCGGCTACCGCCTTCAGAATCACTGGATATCCAATCTTATCAGCCACCTCTTTGGCGTGGTCGGCGCTTTCCAAAAGCCCCTCGCTGCCCGGTGTCACCAGCACTCCAGCCTCCTTCATCGTCTGCCGCGCCAACGCCTTATCGCCCATTTTAGTAATGGTTTCCGCATCAGGTCCGATAAAGATAATCCCGTGACTCTGGCAGATTTCGGCGAATTCCGCATTCTCCGCCAAAAACCCGTATCCCGGATGCACCGCATCCGCCGCCGTCACCTCCACCGCCGAAATCAACCGGGGAATATTCAGGTAGCTTTCCGTGCTGGGGGGCGGTCCGATACACACCGCTTCATCCGAAATCGCCACATGGATTGAATCACGGTCAGCTTGGCTGTACACCGCCACCGTAGCAATCCCTAATTCCCGGCAAGCACGGATTACCCGCAGCGCGATTTCTCCCCGGTTGGCGATTAGTATTTTCTTGATCTCAGCTATGATGTCACCTCAAAATATCAGAAATGGAAATTAGCGTGCCGTCACATGTCAACGAACCTCGGTTCAACGAAACTCAATTTCCCGCCTGACGGAAATCAATGTATGTTTTGAATTTTGAAATTTGGATTTAGATATTGTTTCGGACTTGTCCGCCCACTGGCGGATTTGGAGTTTGTGATTTAGGACTTTTTTTATCATTTGGTGCTTGCAATTTGGAATTCCTTGAGCCTTCAGTGACCTGCCTCCACAGCATGGTGTTATGATGTCACCTCAACCCGAAACAATACCTGATCGTACTCCACTGGCTGCCCGTTTTCCGCCGGAATTTCTGTAATTCTGCCGGAAAATTCTGCCTCGATTTCGTTCATCAATTTCATCGCTTCCACAATGCACAGCACTTTGCCCGGCTCGATGGAATCGCCCATCATAACATACGGTTCCGCATCCGGCGACGGAGTGCGGTAAAATGTCCCCACCATCGGCGACCGGATTTCCACAATATTGGCGGGAGTTTCCACCGGTGCCGCCGGTGCCGGTGTAGGCGGTGCGGAAATTTCCGGCGCACTTGTGGCTGCCGGCATCACCGGCGCCATCATATGTGACTGCGCCGGACTGGAACCGTTCTTCGATATCCGAATCTTCGATCCCTTCTCGAAAATCTCCAACTCCGTAATCTTGCTGCGTTCCACCAGCTTGATCAGCTTCTTGACGTCATTGATGTCCATGAGGCACCTCCTGGACTATGTTGATTGTAACTGCTTACTTCTTAACTCGTTCCATATATGTACCGGTTCGGGTATCCACCCGGACCCGATCCCCCACGTTGACAAAAAATGGCACCTGGATCACCGCGCCGGTTTCCAACCTAGCCGGTTTCCCGCTGCCGGACACCGTGTCTCCCCTTACCCCAGGCTCCGTTTCGCGAACTTCATATTCGATAAAAAACGGCAGCTCCACCCCCAACGCCTTGTCCCCGTGAAACTGCACCTTCACCGTTTCCCCCGCTGTCAAAAACTTCAGCATATCCCCCACCAAAGACCCCTCCACCGGCGGTTGGTCGTAGGTTTCGTGATCCAAAAA
>CBDVBD010000020.1:0-31618 GCA_965372135.1 uncultured bacterium
GGCCAACGAAATCGTCTCATTATCCCTGTCAGATGTTGACATCAAAAACAAACAAAAACAACCGCAGGATAATTAGACAATTACAATTAATTATAACGTATAACCAATGGCACTGTTCCACCGCGCACCAGCCGACCAGGCTGATACTTTAGTTCCGGAATCCTCCGAGGACATCCGGCAGAAACCGACCTTGGCGATCATCCATCTGGATCGATTGATTCGGAATCTGCAGAGGCTTACCATCATGGTAAGCCCAGCAGGAATAATGCCCATCATCAAAGCGGATGCCTACGGGCATGGGTTGATCCCTATCGCCAGGGCATTAACCGCCGAAGGCGTGACCGGGTTGGGTGTGAGTTTCCTGGAGGAAGCAGTAGCGCTACGCCGCGCTGGAATTCAGGGTCGCATCCTGGTAATGGGGGGGATTGTCAACGCCCAGATCGACCATTTCCTGGAGTTCGATCTGGAAATGACCGCATCGTCGGAATTTAAAGCACAAGCGATCTCCGAAGCGGCGGAACGCTTGGGAGTTCGTGCCAAGGTGCATGCCAAAATCGACACCGGCATGAGCCGGATTGGGGTCAATTGGGAACAGGCGGATCCGTTCTTCCGAACGTTATCAGAGCTGCCCGGCTTGGATGTGGTGGGGATGTACTCCCACTTGGCGACCGCGGAAGCCACGGAAGGCGAAGGGCACGGTTTCGCTCGCGAGCAAATCCGCAGATTCCGCCAAAGCATCGATTGCGCAAAGCAGTATGGGTTGGAGCCGCCGATGATTCACATCGTGAATACGGTCGGATTATTGAACCACCCCGACGCGCGATTTTCCCTAATTCGACCGGGTTTGGCGTTGTATGGGCTGCCCATGAAAACCAACCAGCCTTTGGAGAAGATTGGTGCGGAACCGGTGCTGGAACTAATCAGCGAGGTGGTATTTTTAAAAGGCGTCCGCAAAGGAACCCCCATCAGCTACGGCATGACCTGGCGGGCTCCCCACGACACCTGGATCGCCACCATCCCGCTGGGATACGGTGATGGATATCCCAGAGCAATGGGCAACCGGGGCGAAGTGTTGATTGAGGGGAAACGCTATCCGATTGTGGGAGCGGTGTGCATGGACCAGTTGATGGTGGATTTGGGACCGGAAAACCCGCCGGAGGTGGGATCAAAAGTGACGTTGATCGGACGACAAGGAAACGAGGAAATCACGGTGGAGAAAATCTGCCGGCTGACCGGATACATCCCTTACGAAGTCCCGATCCTCTTGACTAACCGGGTGCCAAGAGTCTATCGAAATGTTGAATTTTGAATGTTGAATGTTGAATTTTTTAAAATAGAGGAACCTACATGATCGTAACTACTACACATACTATCGAAGGCAGCCCGGTCAAGGAATACAAGGGGATTGTCAGCGGGGAAGCCATCATGGGCGCCAACCTCGTGCTGGACTTCTTCGCCGGCATTCGGGACATCGTGGGCGGACGCAGTGCTGCTTACGAGAAGAAGCTGATGGAAGCACAGACTATAGCGCTTGATGAGATGAAGGAACGGGCACAAGCTGTGGGAGCCAATGCCGTAGTGGGGGTGGACATGGACTACGAAGTCCTCGGTTCGAAGAATGGCATGCTGATGGTTAACGTGAACGGCACCGCAGTGGTGATATAGACTATTAAATACTCGAAAATATCAAAAAAATACGCTATGGATGGGACACTGATTGATCCGATCTGATTCCAGGCTGATGACCATTGCTGCAATGAACTGCGCCCTGTTCCTGGGATTCAATCTGTGGCGTGCGCTCTTTAACAATTTCGCCGTGGAAGAAATGCAAGCCGAAGCCATCCACGTCGGTTTGATCCAAGGTATCCGGGAAATCCCCGGGCTATTGGCGATTCTGGCGGTGGTGGCTGTCATGTGGATTGCGGAAATCCGCCTTGCGTCCATTATGGTGGTGATATTCGGTGTCGGGCTGATCTGGACCGCGTATGTGAGTAGCATGACCTCTTTCGTGCTCGCCACCCTGTTGATGAGCGTGGGATTCCATTATTTTATGACCTCGCAACGGTCGGTGATCCTGAAGATTGCATCCATCGCCGACGCCCCGAAAATCCTGGGCACCATCGGAAGCCTGCGGTCCGGAGTGGCGGTACTGGTGTTGGCGCTGATCTTCCTCACCACCAAAGGACCGCTTCGGGAAGGGGAGTTATTAAGCTACCGCGACCTGTTTTTGTGGATCGGGATCATCGTAACCGTAGCGGGATTTGTGACGATGTTCCGCCATCGCGGCATTCGGAAACCGGAAATCAAACCCCCGATGAGGTTACGACGGCGGTATTCGCTCTACTACTTGCTCACGTTCCTGGCAGGCAGCCGGCGCCAGATCTTCACCACTTTCGCCATTTTCCTGCTGGTGTGGAAACATGACACGTCGGCGCAGACCGCAGCGATATTAATTTTCGCCAATCACGTAATCACCACCTATACCAACCGATTGGTGGGGAAATTAATCGCCAAATTCGGGGAACGGCTGCTGCTGACCATCGAATATGTAGCGATGGTGGCGATTTTCGCCGCTTATGGGTTTGTGGACCATACCTTGACATTGTATATCCTGTTCGTCCTGGACGGCATCTTTTTCGGTATCGGCATCGGTATATCCACCTTTTTCCAGAAAATCGCCACCCAGGAGGACATCACCGCCAACGTCTCCATCGGCATGTCCGCCAATCACATTTCTGCGGTGGCAATCCCCTTGATCGGTGGTTTGTTATGGTCGTTGGGGCATGAAGTCACGTTCATGATGGGGTCGGTGATTGCGTTCGCGTCCCTGATCTCGGTACAATTTATCCCTGCCTCCATCACTAAATGGGGGTCGCAGACATCAAATTAGCACAGGGCGTTGTATTATAACCTATGGAGTATATGTGAGTTACAAAGACATAGCTCATTATTACGATATTATCTTTGACATGCCGGAAACCACCCAGAAGGAAATGGAATTTTTCCAATGGGCGTTTACCAACCTGTCCGATGTACCGGTGAAAACCATATTGGATGCGGCAGCCGGCACCGGACGGCACACCATCCCATTGGCACGGTCCGGATATGAGGTGACCGCCGCCGATGCATCGTTGGAAATGTTGGATGTACTGCGTGACAAGCTGCAGGACTTGTCAGTACCGATCCTGCATTGGGATGTCAGGGAATTGGAATTCGATACTCGGTTCGACGCGGTATTGATGATCTTCACCGCCTTTAATCACCTGTTGAGGGATAAGGATGCCGAACAGGCATTGAAGGTGATTCATCGTGCATTGACGCCCGGCGGGATATTAATCTTTGACGTGGCGAATTTCTACAATCTATTGGGGCGGTTCAAGGATTCCAATATCACTACCCATGAAGGTAATGATGTACGGGTGTTACGTATCGTCCGCCACCTGGTGGAAGATGTGGATGCGCTGTTTGTCCATGACGAAACCAATCTGGTGGAACAGAAAGGGGTGGTGAAATCATTTCATACCACTGTACCATTGAGGATGTACACGAAGCATGAAGTGGAACGACTGTTAAGAGAAACCGGCTTTTCGCGTGTTCACTGCTTTCGGGATTGGGATGATCGCAAAGAACAGGGTGAGCACGCTTTTCGTTTGGTGTTCGTGGCAAAGAAGTCGAAAACATAAATAGACTATGTGTGTAGGGAAATTTTTGTTTGTCAATACTATGCAGAATGATCAATCGCTGGATCCTTCGAGTGGATTTGCAGCGTACAGTAGGAGTTGTTATGGTAATGCGAAAGACATCAACATGGAAAATCGGGATTGTTTTCCTTCTCATGTTCGGGATGACCGGGGCACTACCTTCGTGGGCGGAATATCAAGTAGGCGATACCGTTAGCAATTTTACTTTGCAAAATTGGAATGGGCAATGGGTGTCCTTGTACGATTATAGCAACCGGATTGTCATAGTTGATTTCTGGTTTTATGGCTGAAGTGCCTGTGGCGTGGCGGCGCCGCGCTTAGAAGCTATTATGGATGATTACGAAGACCAGGGCGTTGAAGTATTATCCTTAGGGTATCTTGAGAACATCAGTACCTGCAACTTATGGCGGCTTCTCTATAATCTCACTTATCCGGTATTGAGTGATATCACCGGGGCAGTCACTATCACCTACCTCCCAGATAGTCTCTATTTCCCACATATCACAATTATCGACGAAAGTCAGATTGTACAGTACACAGTGCCCAACTTCAATGAACCCCAAATCCGTTCCACTTTGAACGGGATGATGGAGCCGGAAATATCTGTGTTACCCAATTCCCTGAGTTTCGGTTCCGTAATGCAAGGGCATGCCAGTTCCCGGACAGTTTGGGTCGATAATATCGGAACCGGAATTGTGGAAGTAACCAATGTAACCTCATCCAATCCCGATTTTCAAGTCACGCCGACATCCGGCGAAGTCTTTGCCTATAACGATTTGTTGGAATTAAGCGTAACATTCGCGCCCACACTCATCGGCACTTATTCCGATTCAATTCAGATAACAAGCAATGGCGGAAATGCGGTAGTGTCCCTATCCGGAACAGGTGTCGAGCTCATTATCGACGACTTAACGATTTCCAGAATATTCACTCACGTTGCATTAGCCTGGAGTATAATCCCCGCGGCGTCAGGATATAAAATCTACTCGTGTGCCGAACCATATGTGGAGCCGATTCCTGCCAATTATTCCGGATACACCACCAGCAACGGTTATCTGGATATCAACGCCTTCGGTCCAAATGGTCCCAACGCCAAGTATTACTGCATTACCGCAGTGTTCAACGATTAATTTTAATACTCCACAATCATATTTGCATATACCGAATTTTGAGAAACCAATCATAGATCTTCATCCCGACAGGCTACATACACAATATGAACGATTCCGACCTGAACAAAGTGATGGGTGATCGTCGCGCCGCGTTAAAGCGGCTAATCGACGCTGGCATCGATCCCTACCCTTACCGTTTCGAAACCACACACTCTCTGGAGCAGGCTGGCAGCCTCTTCGATCCCTCCAACCCGGAATCCCGACCCCAAGTCCAGATCGCCGGACGGGTAATTTCGCCGGTGCGGTTAATGGGGAAAGCGGCTTTTACCCACCTCCAGGACGAGTCGAACCGCTTACAAGTATACCTGAAACTGGACGATCTGGGTGATGATACATTTCGGTGGGCGAAGAAGCTGGACGTGGGGGATATTGTGGGGATTCGGGGCACGGTTTTCCAGACAAAAACCGGGGAAATTACCGTGCATGCCGACTCGGTTACTATGTTGTGTAAGAACCTGCGCCCTCTGCCCATCGTCAAGGAAAAGGACGGTGAGGTCTATGATGCATTCACAGATAAGGAAGCCCGCTACCGGCGCCGGCACGTAGACTTGATTGTGAATCCCCACATCCGCGACATCTATCGCACCCGGGCAAAGGTGATTTCCGGCTGCCGGAATTTCCTGGATGCCGATGGCTTCTTAGAGGTGGAAACCCCCATCCTACAGCCGGTGTACGGTGGCGCCATGGCGCGTCCTTTCACCACTCATCACCACACACTGGACACCACGTTGTACCTGCGCATCGCCGACGAACTCTACCTGAAGCGGTTGCTGGTGGGCGGCTTGGAAAAGGTGTATGAAGTCAGCAAGGACTTCCGCAACGAGGGCATGGATCGCAACCACAATCCGGAATTTACTATGTTGGAATGGTACGCCGCCTACGAAGACTACACCGACGCCATGAACCGTATCGAGCGGATGATCACCACCATCACCCGGGAAATCGCAGGATCGACCATTGTATCTTATCAGGGGACTGATATCGATATCGAACCGCCCTGGAAGCGGGTTACGTGGTTCGAAGCACTAAAGAATTATACTGGGGAAAACCTGCAGGACGCCGATAAGGAAACACTGCATGCCGTGGCGCGGAACCACAATCTGGAAGTAGAAGATTTTTGGGGAATAGGAAAAACGTTGGACGAGCTGTTTAAAGACTTGATTCGACCCAACTTAATCGAACCGACCATTGTGTACGATTACCCGTTGGAGATGTCTCCATTAGCCAAGAAACACCGCTCAGAAAAAAACTTGGTGGAACGGTTCCAGGTGTTCATCGGGGGGTTGGAAATGGGGAATGCTTTTTCCGAATTAAACGATCCATTGGATCAAAAAGCTCGGTTCAAAGAGCAGGTGAAACTGCGTAAAGCCGGCGATAGTGAAACCCACGCCATGGATAAGGATTTCATCGAAGCATTGGAAGTGGGCATGCCTCCGGCGGCGGGTTTGGGACTGGGTATCGACCGGTTAGTGATGCTGTTCACCGACCAGTCCTCCATCCGCGACGTCATCCTATTTCCCCAAATGCGACCCGAGGGAAAATAAACAAGTCAGAATTCCGTTCCAATAATCTAAATTTACACATTCCGCTATCCAATCGGGACAATGCTATGTCCTACGAATTTTTCATCGCAAAGCGCTACCTGCGTTCTCGCCGCCAAACCGGGTTCATCTCCCTGATTACCTATATTTCCATCGGTGGGGTAGCTGTTGGCGTGGCAGCGCTGATCATCGTCCTGAGCGTCATGAACGGCTTCGAATCGGAAGTCCGCAGCCGCATCATCGGCGCCGACGCCCACATCCGCATCGAAACCTTCCACAACAAAGGGGTGGAAGACTGGCAGGGCGTGATGGATAAACTGCGCGACATCCCCCATATCGTTGGAATGTCGCCCTACATAATGGACAAAGGCATGATCCGGTTGAGCAGCGAAATCGAAGGCGTCCTGGTGCGCGGCATCGATCCCGAAACCGTTGCCCAGGTGTCCGACCTGCCACAGAATATCGTGTACGGTTCGTTGGATCTGGACCCGCCGGAAGGCAGCACGGAACTGCCGGGAATCGTGCTCGGCAAGTATTTAGCTGACCGGCTGATCGCCATCAAGAGAGACACCGTGCTGATCTTCAGCGCCGCCGGGTTCACCTCCACCCTCAGCCAGCCGCTGGTTAAACAGTTCCGCGTGGTGGGGATTTTCGAAACCGGACTCTACGAATTCGATGACACCATCGCCTATATTTCCCTGTCATCCGCCCAGAAATTATTCCGAATGGGCAATAAAGTCCACGGAATCGAAGTCATGCTGGATGACATGTACGCCGCCCAGGACGTCAAAAACGTATTGAACGCCACCCTCGGCTACCCCTTCTACCCGCGCACCTGGATCGAAATGCGCAAAAACCTGTTCAGTTGGATGAAGGTGGAAAAAATGGTATGGTTCGTCCTGCTCTCGCTAATCATCATGGTGGCAGCTTTCAACATCATTTCCACCCTGATCATGGTGGCATTGGAAAAGAAAAAGGAAATCGGTATCCTGAAATCCATGGGCGCCACCTCCAAAAGCATCGCTCGCATTTTCACCATGCAGGGGTTGATCGTGGGAATTGTCGGTTCCGGACTGGGGACTATTTTGGGCTGGGCAATCTGCGTGATCCAGGTAAAATACAAGGTGTTCGCCTTACCGGCGGACATCTATTTCCTGGATTGGCTGCCGGTGCAGATGCAGTGGCTGGATTTCGTGTGGATTGATATTGTTGCGATATTATTGAGTTATATAGCGGCAGTCTATCCTGCAAAAAAAGCCGCCAAATTATCACCCGTGGAAGCCATTCGGTACGAATAACCAGCGCCTTTGGAGTGCGGTGGCTTGCAACCGTTGTTAAAGAGAGGAAGCTGGATCCCGCATTCCCGGATCAAGTCCGGGACAGGCTCGTGCGGGATGACAGTTAGGATATTAGCCATTCGTTACGAATAAACAATGCCCGCAAACTTACCACCAAATTATTTTTCTGCGGAAAAGCGGCTGCGCCAGGCTCGGGATCCCGAGGATAAAGTTAAAATCCTCGAAGAGATGCTCTCCATCATGCCCAAACACAAGGGCACCGACCACCTGAAAGCCGACCTCCGGTCCAAAATCGCCAGGCTGCAGCGGGAAGGACTACGAAAAAAACAAGCCAAACGCACCCAGAATCCCTACTTAGTGGACAAGGAAGGCGCCGCGCAGGTGATGCTGATCGGTCCCCCAAATTCCGGAAAATCGCAGTTGTTGAAAACCCTGAGCCCCTCATCCCAGGCATCGGTGGAACCGTACCCCTATTCAACGCAGACGCCGGTTCCCGGGATGATGCAATACCAGAACGTGGCGTTTCAACTGATCGACCTCCCCCCCATCATCAACGGCAAATTGGAATGGTGGCAGGCGGAACTGCTGAAACTGTCCGACGGCGGCATCCTGGTGCTCGACTTAGCGGATTCCGGACCCTTGACCGACCTGGAGGAAATCGAAGCCGGGCTGGACAACGTCAACATCAAGCTGGTCGGGACCAAGGATGAGGAACTCCCCATCGGCGTCAAAGGGCTTCCTGCCATCATCGCTGCCAATAAGCTGGACGTGCCCGGCACAGATGAGACGTTGGAAATCTTCCTGGAATTTCTGAAGGGACGTTTCCAGGTGGTGGGGATTTCGGCTCAAACCGGCAAAGGTCTGGCGGAATTGGGCGATACCCTGTTCAACCGGCTTGAGATAATCCGCATCTACACCAAAATTCCCGGCAAAGACGCCGACATGAACGATCCCTATGTGCTGACCAGAGGCGCCACGGTGATGGATTTAGCAACCTCCGTGCACAAGGATTTCGGGGAAAACTTGAATTACGCCTGTGTCTGGAGCGAGCAGACCTTCGACGGGCAACGCGTCCCCCGCGATTTTCAACTCAACGACGGCGACATAGTAGAACTTCATATATAAAACCTCACGCAGAGCCCCCGAAGGGGCAAGTCGCAGAGAACGCAGTAATTGAAATTCCAAATTCCAAATCCGAAATCCGAAATCTCAAACAAACTCAAATGAATAAATTCCAAACATAAAAGAAGAAATAGTTCAATTGTCTCATTGCTCGATTGTTGGAAAGAGACTGACATCCAGCATTGAGGGATTCCTCGCAATAACAGATTGATTATGGACAAACAAATAGAATATAAGGTGTTGGTGGAAACGGAAGGGCTCAGTAAGTCGTTTTGGATTGGTGGGCACGAACTCCAGGTGCTGAAAGGCATCGATCTGGCGTTCCACACCGGGGAGATCGTGGCGATAGTGGGAACTTCCGGCGCCGGGAAATCGACCCTGCTGCACCTGTTGGGAGCATTGGATCGACCGACTTCGGGGACAATTACGTTTAACGATCATGTGCTGACCAAATTATCCGAAGTCGATTTAGCTAAAATCCGCAACTTAGAAATCGGTTTCGTGTTCCAGTTTCATCACCTGATGCCGGAATTCACCGCCTTGGAGAATGCCCTGATTCCAGCGTTGATCAGTGGAAAAACACCGGATGAAGCGACACCGAAAGCGATGGAATTATTGGAATTGGTGGGGTTGGGGGAGAGAATAAAACATCAACCGGGGGAATTATCGGGCGGGGAACAGCAGCGGCTGGCGGTGGCGAGGGCGTTGATGAACGATCCGAAGTTGCTGTTAGCGGACGAACCATCGGGGAATTTGGACCGGGCATCATCGCAGGCATTACATGAATTACTATGGTCACTGTCCGAGGAGCGAGGTCAAACCACCGTCATAGTCACCCACAACGAAACCTTAGCCGCCAAAGCCGACCGCATCATTGAACTGGAGGATGGGAGAATAAAGTAGCACGGGCATCCTGCCCGTGTCCAGCCATGTGCAGGATGCACATGGTACGGGACTGGATCCCGCATCAAGTGCGGGATGACAGGGGGAAATGACGAACCATCGGGGAATTTGGACCGTGCCTCATCGCAATCCTTACACGACCTGTTATGGTCGTTGTCAGAGGAGAGAGGTCAAACCACCGTCATCGTAACCCACAACGAAACCTTAGCCGCCAAAGCCGACCGCATCATCGAATTGGAGGATGGGGAGATAAATATTGGACTTATTTAATGAAGGAGATGAGTGCAATGACCTTCGTCAATATAAATCACTTAAGCTATTAATAGATATCACCATTACGGCTAGTTTAGCGAATTGTCTCGCTATACTACGAGGTTTATCACCCACAATGAGAGTATGTGCTTCGTTTAATATGCCATTCTCATGCAAAGGATCATGAACAACGTCTTGACCTAAATCCAGAGCATTTTCGACCGTCACCGAAGCTATACCAATACGCTTGTCTTTCGCTCTGTCAAATGATTCTTTCGGAGTACTAAGTATTGACCAATCAACTGACAAATTAGGATCTTGAAAAGCTGCGGAAGTTGGTCTGCCATCTTTTTTCGACCAAAAATCTGGATGAATACGTCTATAGAGTCCGTGCTCCGGTTTAAATTCGGGCATAGATTAAATAACCAACCATTTCATAGTCTTCAGTATATCTGATTTCTTTATTATTCTCTCTTTGTATTTCTCATCACCATTTTCTATTTCAATTAATAACACATTATAGAATTCCTGCCCGGGACTAAATTCGATTTCAATCTCCCGTTTCTTATGTCTAATTTCAACCTGAACGCCCCCATCACTAGTTGGAAATAGTTCAAATTTATCAATATCAAACAAATCATGTTGCTCTAAGAACTTAAAAACATTCGGAAGTAACAGTCTGATGTTAGAAATTACTATATTTGATATAGGCTTACCACCATAAGTATCCCAATTTGATTCATACGTACTATATGACTCCAATTTATCTAATAACTTAGTTAGCATTAGATTTTGTGGAATTGAAAGAACTCTGGGGGTGGCAGTACCTATTTCCTTTAATTCCATATATAATATCGTATACAATCGATCTTGCCATATCATATTTCGATGAGCTGTTGTATGTTCAGAATTGGTAGCAGGCGGTGAAAATATCCACCAGTATTTTTCACCAATATTACTAACAACTGTATCATCTAATACTATCTCTTTTTCTTTAGCACCGTTTGGATCGGCAATCACCTCTTGGGAGTTAATATCGGCGCTATAATTTGTATCTAAGACTACTCTAGTCATCATTTACCTGTCTTTAAGTTTCTATGAGGATAGTATTTCTTCAGAATTGTGGCAATTTCAGAAGGCATAACATCAAGGAAGTGTTGTCGCATATCCACAGTAAAATCCTCTTCTATAATATTTTCGCTTGGTGTATTTAAATCCTGCTCGACTAAAATTACTTTCTTCTCGTCTTGGTTTTCTAATTTAATTGTAACAACTTTATGCCTAATCCAAGAATTAATATCGGTAATTTTATCATCAACTTTATATCGTTTATGTGCATGAATCTCAAAATACTCGGGTTTGTTTAGAACTGTCTCAGTCCAAATATCTTTACAAAAATGTTTAGCTAAAGAAAGCCCTGGGTTTTCAATATCTGCAATACGTTCAAAAACTAAAGCTAATCTTCCATAAGTAGTCTTAGTCACTTCTTGATAAAGACTAAGAATATCTTTCGCAACACGAATAAACTCACCTATGGTACTCTCTTCAACTTCTTTTGTTCCACCTTTCCAAAAAAAATCAATTCGAATTGGTGATACTTGCAGTTTCCATATTTTATCATCACTTTGCAATATAATTCTAGGAATCTCTTTTGGTGCACCTTCTGGAATAGGTATTGAAACAGGTTCACCATTAAAGCGATCGGAGTATTTATCAAGAAAAGCTCTTAAAATTCGATTTATGTTCATTTGGAAATTAAGAGTGAATGCCGACACTTGATAGCTAAGGTCTTTAAAATCAGTATGACTTATCATTTTCCTTTACCATATTAAATATATTGTTCCTAAAAAGATTACTCTCTTGCTATCAATGTACTAATAGTATGGAAAAACACCGACTTTGTCAAGTAAAAAGTAAAGAAATATCTTTTCAAATCTCTGAAAAAACTATCTAAGCTATATTAAAGGAAGTCAATTTTCTCTAAACTAATTACAGACAGATTTTGACCATTTATTCTCTTTCTTTCGAAACCTGCGACACCACCATACCCACAAGCATAAGAACACAGCCTAACGAACCACGAAAGGAAAGAGTCTCACTTAACAACAACCATCCCCCCAACACCGCAAAGACTGCTTCCAGACTCAAGATGACTGCCGCATGAGAGGGGGGGACTTTGCGCTGCGCCACCACCTGTAAGGTGTAGGCAATCCCAGTGGACATCAACCCGGCATATAATATCGGAATTGCCGCATCGAAAATCGACTGCAGGGTGGTGGTTTCGGTGATGAAAGATACTATCAGATTTAGAAATGAACACACTGCAAATTGCAGCGAGGCAAATTTAATCGGATCGACCTTGGGGGAATACCACCCAATAATGTGTACGTGAATCGCCCAGAAAAAGGCACACACTAACACCAACAGATCGCCTTTGGAGATAGCAAACACTCCGGTCATACTCAGCAAATACAATCCCACCACCGCCAGCACCGCCCCTGCCCAGGTGTTTCTTCCGGTGCGCTGCCCCCAAATCAATCCCATCATAGGAACAATAATTACATAAAGCCCGGTAATGAATCCCGCTTTCCCGGCGGTGGTGTAGATGATGCCCACCTGTTGAAATCCGGAACCGAAGAAAAGGGCAATGCCGGCGAGGATGCCACCGTAAAGAAGCGGATGTGCTGTTATATGCTCAACCTTAGCTACAGGATGTGTTGCCCCCCCTTTTTGTTCCCCCCCGGGAACCGGGGGGGAAGGAGAATCCGGACGCGATAAATCGGGACACGAGTGTCGTACCCCTACGCGATTTCGGATCAATATTATGGGAAGAAGTGCAAGCGACCCCAGACCAAATCGCACCCCGTTGAAGATGAACGGTCCCACATATTCCATACCGGCACGTTGCGCCACGAACGCAAAACCCCAAATCGCCGCCGTCAGCAGCATCAACGAATTGTATTTGAATTGCTGGATTTTCATTAGGTACTATTATAGGGGAAAAGGGGGAGAATGTCAACAGATAAGTTTACAAGTTGGCAATCCGCCAGTAGGCGGACAAAATGTGAAGGTGTAAATTCAAAAAAAATGCTGTCAGGTGAGGAACCGAGGTTCGTTGAATCGAGATTCGTTGAACCGAGGTCGTTGAATCGAGATTCGTTGACACCTGACGGCACAATAAAAATCAGCGGGATCACCTTCCAGGTACATCACTTTACGATGATGAGTTTCTGGGTGGTGATCGAAGTCGGGGTTACCAAAGATACAATGTACATTCCGGAAGGCATGGATGACGCATCCCAGATGTAGTTATATTGTCCTGACGGTTGGGATCCACGAGCTAACGTGATGATATTTTGACCAAGAATATTGTATATCGATAGATCGATGTTTTGCGATGAATGCAAATAAAAACTAATTAGAGTGGCAGGATTGGCTGGATTAGGATTTAGAGCAAGATTTGGATTTCGATAGGGATCGGGATGTTTTACGGGACCGCTGTGGCTGGTGCTTGCGTCACGCACGCAGCGGATATAGTTGTAAATCCGGATTTGATCACCCTGGGGACCGAATCCATAGGGGTAATTGGCTGGATCGCCGCTCTTGGGATCGCTGCGCTGAGCCCCGGCTCCGTGGACATTAAGCCATTGTCCCATCCCCGGCGGACCCATATAACCAAACGCCTGACCAAAAGTAACATACACAGCATGACTGCCATATCCTAAATGCGGAGGTGCCTCCAAAAGAGTGGTGCTGCTCCAGAACCATGACTCAGGTTCAGTGACATCGAAATAACTGGTATCGATCGCTGGACCTTGTTGAGCCGGATTGGTGGCATCAGGCGCCCGAGTGTAGTCAACAATGCTCTGTAATTCTTTTGCATTTGGTAAGCGCCAGTCGTCAAATCCAGCCAGAACCAAACCTTCGGCATACGCTAACGCCTGTTCCCAATTCAATGTGTCACCGCTGTCCCCTTGTTGCCACATCAATCCGGTCGCCAGATCACTGATTGTACCATCGCCGTTGTCCACGAAATCGTTAACACCGTAACCTTGATTGCCCCGTACATAGCGGACAAATTGCCGGTTGGGCTGTCCGCCGGGACCGATGTCTCGCGGATAACCTTTGATTCGTCCATCAGCGAAATTGACACCAAACACGGTTGGATCATTGTTCATGGTAGTGCCGACGTATTCCGTGCTCGACCAGTACTGTCCGTCTATCACCCGTTCCCCTAAGCTGGTATCGCCGAATCTAAAACCGAAATAGGTGGTGTCGATGTAAGCGGTTAACGTCATACTGCTACCGGTGAAATTTATCAGGGAATAGAGTTCCTTGATAGACGGCAGCCGCCAGTCGTTGTAACCTGCCAAACTAAATGTGTCCGCACCCGCCACCGCCTCTGCATAGGTTGGCTTATCGTACAAATCCGGCATTTGCTGCCACATCAGATCAGTATCTAAATCAGTAATAGTACCGTCGCTGTTGTCCTGATAGGCGAATTGGATACCCTGGTATTGGGCATCTTGACCGTAGAAGGGGTCGCTGGGCAAGGGTGGTGTGATGGCTGCAGTGGAATCATAGCATGTTTGTTGCCCGGTGTCGATGATGGGATAGGTCTGGCTTGCACCCTCCAAATTCAATAACAACATCATGAGAGTGACGACAATTAATATGGTTGAAGGTTTGTGCAGCATGATATATACTCCATTGATTGGAATATTTCTTGGGCGTTTACATATTAGACAATATAATAGCATTGAGGTTTAATTCTGAAAAGATAAAATCTAATTTACCGCGTTATGGTTCAACTCGCAATTCTTCCTTCAGGACTCGATAAAACTCATCCTTCGCCTGGCGCTCAATCCAGGGTTTATGCCCGCAATTCTCCAAAAGGATAAATCGAAAATCCTTTAGGATGGCAGCGAGCGGTTTCCGCACCCCTTCCGCCGGATGGGGATCGTAGTCGCCGTGGATCGCAACCACCGGACATTCAATCTGTTTCGCCATTTCCAAGAGCTTCCCGCACCGTCTCATTTCTGCGGCTTCGGACCACACCCGTTCAAATATATCGGCACGAATTTCAATTGGATCATCGAAATCGTTTTTTATCGGGTCTAAGGTATCGGCTTTGGAGAACAACATTCCATACCGGGCAAACGTTTCATTTTTATCTTCAATATCAGGATTATTAAGCACGCCGATTAGGGATATGATCTCGTTCCGCTCGGCGTCGCTCAAGCGGCTTAACCTTGTTTCCTGAATACTTGCCGCATACTTTTCCTCAAATGGACCGCTACCGACCAGTATCACTTTGCTAACAAACATAGGATAATTAGCGGCAACAACAACACTGAGCCACGCTCCCCATGAAAAACCAATCAAAGTGACAGGGAGAACATCGTTGCTTTCCAGCATTGCTTTCAATTCTTCGACCTGCCCATCAACCGACATTGCGGTTTGTATAGGCTCCAACACTCCCCATTCGGACGCTAACTCCCGAGCCACGGTTGCCATTTCGCTGCCAGCTCCCGGGCCGCCATGAACCACAACCACGGAGTAAGGCGCTGTCCCATATTTTCTTAAAGTAATCATTCGACTAATAATAAGGGAAAAGGGGGAGAAAGTCAAGCAGAGAGTGAGGAGATGGAAATTTGTTACGCGATTAGCAGACCGCACAAATTCATTCATGCCGCAGTGCGTTTACCGGATTGGCAAATGCGGCTCGCATAGCAGGAATGCACATGGTAGCCATAGCAATCACCAACGCCAATCCACCGGCTAATAGAAATAGATGCCAGCCCAAATCGGTCTTATAGGCAAAGTTCTTCAACCATTGATTCATGAGAAAGTACCCAACGGGCCAGGCTATCACGTTCGCCACTGCAACTAATATCAGGAACTCCTTTGAAAGCAACCGGACGATACCAAACACCGACGCTCCCAGCACCTTTCGGATACCGATTTCTTTGGTGCGTTGCTCGGTCAAGAACGCCACCAATCCAAGTAATCCAAGGCATGCTAACAGTATCGCCAACCCACTGAAGGCGCCAGTCAACATTCCTAAATGCCGCTCTCTTTTGTAATACACATCGTATTTGTCATACAAAAAAGCGTATTCGAAGGGCACAGTTGGGTCGATCTGCAGCATGACCGCTTCAATAGATGCAAGGGTTGCTTGGACGTCATTCGGTTGTATCTTCACTGCCAGGTATCGGCATGGATATGGGTCGCAGGAAATCACCGTAGGCAAAATCTCCGCATGCAGAGAATTGGAATGATAGTTCTTCACTACTCCGACGATCTGTCGTTTCTGATCATCCCACAGATGGCAGCTCACCCATTTCCCAAGTGGGTCTTTCAGTCCGGTACTGTGCACAAACGCTTCGTTAACTAACACCTCGGGTAACGGTTCTTCCGGATACATCTCACTAAAATTTCTCCCTTCTATGAGCTGGATTTCAAACAGGTTTATAAAATCTTTGCCGCTAATGGCATGATGTGTCCAAAGGAACTCCTCAATAAGTTCGCGACCTTCCCAATCCGTATTAGTGTAGCGATACGATCCCAACGGCAGCATCCTGGATACCGAGGCTACGCCTTCTACGGCGGGAATAGTAAGTAATTCCTGTTTCAGCGCTGGATACTTATCCCACATCAAGCCATCTTTTTTAACATAGATCACATCTTTCAAGTTGCACCCAAGGTCAGTGTTTCGCATATAATAGTATTGTCGATAAACAGTCAGAGTACAAAGCAGCAATACCAGTGTCAATGCAAATTGGCTGATAACAAGAATCCGCCTCAAGGTAAATCTTCGTCCGCCCACGAATGAAGATGCTTTTAGGACCTGTACTGGTTGAAACGATGATAATAATGCTGCGGGATAAGCTCCCGCGATGACACTGATAACCATCACCAATACTGCCATCGCAGACAGAATTCTCCGCATGCCCAACGAGTGCAGATCTAACTGCTTTCCTGCCAAATTGTTGAAAACCGGTAAGAATATCTCAATCAACACAAAAGCAAGTATTGCAGCCACCATTGCAATAATTAATGTTTCAATGAAAAACTGCTTGACAAGTGAAGCACGTCTGGCACCCACCACCTTCCGAACACCGACTTCCCGTGATCTGGTCACTGCCCTGGCTGTGGTTAAATTTATGAAATTTACGCAGGCGATCAGAATGATCAATATCGCAATGGCACCAAATATTCGCAGATGTCTTATGTCTCCACGCGGTCGATCCCGAATCCCCTTATTATACAGATGAATATCCGTTAACGGCTGTAGCTGGATTTTATCTGCATCGTCGCCACCCAATTTCGCGATCACAGCATGCATTGTCTCTGTGGCAGCAGACACAGATGCGCCATCATGCAAGCGTACAAAGGTCCGGTACCAAGGGTGGAACCAATTATCATCGGGAGTGTCGATATCCTTTAAACGGGCGATGCAGCTGAATTTTATATGACTGTTACCAGGGAGCTCTCCGATAATCCCGGTCACTGTAAAAGAGGTATCAAGGAAGGTCACCGTCTGTCCCATCGGATTTTCATCCCCAAAGTAAAACTCGGCTAACTCTTCAGTAAAGACAATTGATTGAGGCGCAGTGAGAGCAGTTTCCGGGTTGCCCCGAAGGAAAGGGTAACCGAAGATCCGAAAGAAATCCTCATCACCAAAAGCGAGATCTTTTCTGTAGGATTTGACCTCATCGCGGTTGATCAATATTTCCTGGTATGCCACCATATATCGACTGGAATATTCCACTTCGGGGATATTTTGGCGAAAGGCAGGTGCATAGACTGGTACCGTATATGAATCCCGACTCTCACCGACCATGCTCTCTCCAGGAGGTGTGATCCGCAGCACCCGGTAGATGCGATCGGCATATTCATGAGACCTGTCATAATTCAACTCATTCGCAATCCACAGCGATATCAACAGACAGCAAGCCATCCCCACCGCCAACCCGATGATATTGACCAAGGAATACGCTCTATTTCGGAACATATTTCTTATCGCTGCAATTATATAGTTCTTCAGCACCCTGTACTCCTACAAATAAATCGGAAATATCCAATACCCCCTAAAAGCAAACCAAATGCCAAATTCTTAACTATAAAACTTTCAATAAATTATGAAATCGGGAAAATCTAAGAATTGTTCGAATTCGCACGGATACCGTCCGCTGGCGGACAGTTTACATGATGTAAAATAGTAACGGAATATGGGAGTGGACAATACCGAAGTTCGTGTTCAAGCAAGTGAGCTTAAATTGAGCAGGTGGGTAATTCTATCGTTGAGTGCGGAGACCCGACAGCACAATAATTATAAGACCGTCCATGACTTAATGCAAATGCTGAACTGACAAGGTCATGCGATGCAATGTTTCTTATAAATTAAGCCGATTGTATTGGTCTTTGGTGATGTCAGAGCGAGCTTTCCCGGTATGCGCAATTCCCGCAGGTTCAAACAACATGAGCTTGACGTGCCCATGCGGAACGACACGATGTTCTACTCCTCGGGGCACGATGTAGAACTCACCGGCATACACCTTCGTGGTTTCGCCCCCCTCCAGGATGTCGAGCACGCCCTCTAATACAAAGAACATCTCATCCTCGTTATCATGGGTGTGCCAGGGGACCTTATCTCCTTCACATCGCACCAATAGTATCTGCTGACCATTCAGTTCTCCCACGATCTTCGGTGAGAAAGTATCCGCAAATTTCCCGAAGCACTGCTCGATATTGACCGCGCTTGGCATGTACTTTCCTTCATTTATGATTATTAACTAAGAGTTTGGATTATTTCGTCAGCACTTAATACTCTGGCAAAACCTTTGCGCATAACTTTTAACTCAGGTTCCTGTAATTCGGGAACATCTGCCGAAGTGATATCACTTCCAAAAATAACTTTAAAGCTTCGCTCATACGCCTGACGGGCGGTGACACTGCAGCAGTAGTTCGTTAATGTACCGGAAATAATAACCGTATCCTTTCCCATATTCATTAAAATGGTTTCTAATGGAGTATCGTAGAATGCTCCATATGATGGTTTGTGAATTACGATCTCTGTTTCAAATGGTGCTAATTCATGCCATACTTTTCCCTCAACATAAAACTGTGAAAAATCGATATCTAAATGTGAATATCTTCCTGGCATATATTTCCCGGTTATCGGGCGATCAAAATATCGGTGCGTTTTCGAATACACGGTGAAGATGACGGGGATGTTATTCTTTCGGCAATGCGCAATGACTTTTTTGATCCTTGGAACCTATCGAGTGGCTTCAGGCACCCAATCAGGCGACCAATTCGGCTTAACGAACTCATCCTGCATGTCTATTACTAACAGGACACATTTACCAGGAATAATCTCAAAATCAGCAGTTCCGTCTTGATAGGCTGTACGAGCTATAGTGAGCACATCTTCTTCTGTGAATTTGCCTATTTGCATGACTATCTCCCTACACTACTTTGTTGGTAAAGTCTGCACAAATTCCGCTCCCCGGTTAACCCAGGTTTGCAAATCATCATCCGACTCAAATCCTTCCGGAGCCACATACACAAACCCCTTCAACGGCTTCCCGGTGAAATCCATCTCCCGAGCGTGTGGTTGTTTTAGGGCATCTCCGTATCCGTCGACACCCACCCGTACCATGATTTCTTCACTGGTTACGCCCATACACATATTGCCCCGAACCATAAAACAAATCCCTCCAAACATCTTCTTTTCATCCACCTCCGTTAACCCAATCATCGCTTCCCGCACCCGCTGTGCCACCCCTTCATCATACGCCATAGGTTGAACTCCGAATTTGCCTAACTTGGAATACCGAGATCATTAAGGATATTGACGTGAAAAGAATCAGTCATTCTTCGATTGATAAACTCTCACGTAATCTATCAAGTATCTCTGCGGCAACATCGCATCATCAATTTTTCCACCCCAGCTTCCGCCCAAAGCAAGATTTATCAACAGGTATTGAGGCTTGCGATATGGATTGTCTTCGCCGAACCCCGCTATATCAATGGGAAACGTGTGATATTTTATGCTATCAAAGAAAAAGCTGATCCTGAATTGCGACCATTCGATGGCGTAGATGTGGAAATCCTTTTCAGGATCTTCGGTTTTATATTTCCCCGGACTATGTTGGCGTTTGCCATTTACGACATAGTGAACAGTACCAAACACATAATCGGGATCTTTCCCCACATGTTCCATGATATCGATTTCGCCACAAGCAGGCCATTTCACCTTACCTCTGTTTGCTCCCAACATCCAAATAGCTGGCCAAGTCCCTTTACCTTGCGGTAATTTTGCCCGCACTTCTATCCGCCCGTATTTCCAACTCGCCTTGTTTCGGGTGATCAGGCTTGCTGATGTGTATTCCCCAAATTCCCTTTTCAAAATCCAGCTATCCGAGCCAGGTTTGTATCGCGGGTTTGCGATTCGTTCTTTCCTGCCTTCGATAATCAATACTCCATCCTTGACTCTGGTGTTTTCATGGTGTGCCCGGGTGTAGTACTGCATTTCGGCGTTCCTGACGAAACCTTCCTCATAATCCCATTTGGTACTATCGGGCAGCCCTTCATAGTCGAACTCGTCGGACCAGACCAGTTCCCATTCCACGGCGGAAACATGAGCTGTGGCTAAGATTAACGCAACAACCACGAATATGCAGAATCTCATCTAATTTCTCCTTATGTTTAAGGATAGTAAGGATCACGGGAATGACATTTACAATAATTATAAGGGAAAAGGGGGAGAAAGTCAAGGAAATTATGTGTGGACGACAAAACAAGAAAAAACCTCGATCAGGAGGGGTGGTCGAGGTTTTTATGTAATGTTAGACCCTGCAGTAAAACAATATCATGCCTTCACATGATAGAAGCCATTCCAGATCTCCTGGGGGAAGATGATACTTTCCGTCCCGGGGATTTTGGGTATGTCTTGCCCGGTATTCAGGTCGATACCATGTCCGAGATACGCCTGGTATGCAAGCTGGCTGCAGTAAAACGCATTTTCCGTTGAGGAGTTTAGAAAGTTGAAATTGTACGGTCTCTGTAGCCTTACCTGTTCTAAGCAATAGTCGGCGACCGCTTCTCTGATCCTGGTGATCTCAACCTCGGTCCGATTAACATCGTGAAACGGATACACTATCCCATATAGTGTGTCCATAATCTCCCTCTCGGTAAACATTTTTTGGTAATCCCAGGTATGATCCTTGACCTCGAAAGTGATCACCTTGCCCTTCGCGCCTATCTCGGCGCAACGACCTTCCGGACCAATATAAACGACGATGTGGTCAACATCTCCGGGTATTAACTTGCCCAGAAGCCGCCAGAACTGACCTCGCATGTCAGTGTCCGCAACTGTCCCATCGGATGTGCAGATTATGTCACCGGTTTGAACTGGCAAACCGTCGATTTCATAATGGTAGATCATGGCAGACTCCTATTTGTTGTTATACTCGCCGACAAGAACCCCTTTGTCGTTTTATACGTGAATATCTCCGCACCACAGAATTTACCGCTATCTATAAGTTATCCTCCGGTATTGTGTAGGCTCAACCGCCTTGGGGACGCGGATGATACGATGGCCAGCTTTGGCGCACTCGTCATTCCGCAATCCGCATTCGATCTGATCGCCGCCGCGCCCAGGCCAAGTGCTCTCCAAAAATTCCGCTGCCGCATTCTCAATTCGTTATTCAACGCCTGCCATTACCGGCGGCTAAAAGCGAAGCGAGGGAGGAGCGTAGCTTTGCGGGGTCGGAGTTTACGCCTTTTGTAGCTGTCCCGGTTACCTGAAAGCCATGTTGTAAGACCACTCTAAACAGCACCGGTAATCGCATGGCTGCAAGGCTTTCAATGTCCGCCTGTGTCTTGAACCTGGAAGACACCGTTCAAGTCCTTCTTCAGTTCATAGTAAAACCAACGGTTAACGCCCTTCGGCTTCTCGTTCCGGAACGCAACGATGGCGCTTCGCCCGTCGGTGCGCAGGTTAATCGCCCCATAGACGCCCACATTACGTTTGAAGAGTTCATCAAGGATCTTTGCACGTTTTGCCTCAAGTTTTTCCTTCTCCTGGGTGTCGTCCTCCTCGCCGATCTTGTCAACCAGTTCGTCGAGCTTGCCGCGGAGCTTGGGATCCTCCCGCTCACGGGTCGAACGCAAGATTTCGGTACAAAGCACCAATGGCCTATGACCGCGCCCCTTTTTGCCAAGCAGACCGAGTAGATCGGGGCGTGGATGCACATGACTTTCTTCGTCGCCGGACGAAACCACGTATGCCGCTGGCTCTGTCGCCTCTAAAAATTCATCCGTCACGTCAGAAGATCCGTGGTGGCAGCACTTCATCACGTCCACTGCAAATCGAGCCCGTGACTTTTCAACCATCGCGGCCGACTCAGCCATGGTAGTAGGCGCTTCACCGTCGTTGCCGTAATGGCGCATTAGGAAATGCTCGGCTATCAAGTTGAGGTCACCGCCGAACAGCACTGAAAAGTCGAGATATTGCAGTCGCAACAGCACTGAGTGGCCATTCTTGGTCTTGCCCGCATTCATTTTCTTCGCAGTCATCGAACCGGCGAAGGTTCGAAGACCCTTTTTGCCATTCGGCGCTTTCTCGACTACCGGACCCAGAACCTCGATCGTAAATTCCGCGTTGTTCGAGGGCGCGAAACCCGGCATCCAGGTGCGCCCGTCTTCTTTCTTGCCATGTTCCGTCGAAAGCATCGAGATGTCACCGAATCGATCGCTCTTGAGCGCAGTCCAAATCAGCTTCGGATACAATTTACGCCCACGCGCAACAGAGTTCGAATAGAGGTTTAGGGCAGCAGTCTTACTTGCGCGAATGTCCGTGAGAAAACCATCCGTCACCGGACCCAGCAGGTCGCCGCCCGTCCGCTCTAACAAACCATTATGATAGACGTGTTCGAACGAGATCTGTTCGTTCTCGAAAACCTTCTGGAAACCAAGATAATGGTCCCTGTCGGGGTGGGTGGCAATGGCAGCGTGAAAGGTGAATTTCTTCTTGAAATCCCGGAAGCGGTATTTCAGATAGCGCCTCATGTTGTCGCCGATACCGGCATCGATGATCATGATCTTCTCTTTGGCACCGATCAGAGGGGTGGTGAGGATGCAACCGTCACCTTGCCCCACGTCGAGAAAAATCATCTCCAGCACACGCTCCGCCTGATAATCCTCCTTCTTGATAGCCAGGTTGTCCTTGCCCCACGTCACTTTAGACCACTCGCTGTTGATATCGTCACCGATCCGAAGCCAGTCACCCCAGAGAAGCTGCTTTTTCTTGGTCTTCAGATTACCTGCATCGTAGAGATAAACCACTGGACCTTTGGCATATTGAATTGTCGCCATGATAATCCTCCCTGCTTTTGATAATTGAGTGTAGCTATGGTTTCCCTATAACACGATTCGTTTTCTTCCTCACTGGCTGTCCACCGGACTTTTCACGCCCTTGCTTCCCCGGTTTAAAGCTTGGGCGTAGATCATGGAAGCTGGCACATCATTATTGCCAAGCAGTGCTTGCATCGATTGGATATAATAGCTATCTTCTAAGTAACGAATGCCAAAAGAATAGTGCTCCAGTGGGATGGAATATAATATGATTTAAGGAAAATGTCAAGGGGAAAGTTGGTAAGTTGAAAAGAATTATTTCGCACAGAGCACACGTAGATCGCGAACGGCAAGAAAAAACCTCGATCAGGAGGGGTGGTCGAGGTTTTTATGTAATGTTAGACCCTGCTGAGATTTTACAAGATCAAACAGTGGAGTGTCAGGATCGCGGGGATCCTGACCTACTCACGTCTCCAATACTTTGTCGGCTTCCCTTTTGAAGGTCAGAACAGGTAGCGCAGTCCAACCAAGCCGCCGACCCCTCTTGTCAACTGGTTTCCGTTCTGGTCTTGGTGTAGAGGAAACTGTATCAATAGTTCAAGCATGAAAGACTGGAAGGCGTATTTCATTCCTGGAGAAAGGAGAACAACATTTTCTCCCGAATCAGGCTGTTCTTCCCCGTTCTCACGGTTTGGATTCGCGTGGCTATAAGTGGTTTCCAACACAGGCCACAACGACATAGTCGCTTCACTATTCAGGCTAAATTGATAAGCCGCAGCTGCAATCGTTGTGAATTCATCGCCCTGCCGATCGCCTTTGCGGTCTTCAATACCGTTTAATTTGTACTCTAAATTGAGATCGGTACCAAGCGGTCCTCTACGTCCGGACAGGTAGACTCCCATCAGGACGTCCCAAGTATCCGAACTGAAATCATCATCTCCTGTGGGCAATTCTACTCCCAACGTCGGAGCGACACCAATAATATATTCGGGGTTATTCAAACGCAGCACTCGGTGCTTAGTAATAATGGATAGATCACCGAATCCCGTCTGGTCCAAGCTATTGCCTGCCATCTTCATAGTGCGATGTAGAATCGGTTGCTTGACGATTGCCGTCATTCCTGGGCGTACTCCGTAAACCAGAACAACCGGAACCATGTACATTTCCATCGTTCGTCCCATTGCCGTAGGGTCCTCGTTGCGTTCCAGGAACCGAAGCTGACTTCGAAAGATCCATCGGTCGGTAGGTGGAGTGAGCCCAACATCAGCCGTAATGCCAGTTGCATGAACCGTTTGATCGCGTTCCGCAACAGCACACATAATGATCGCAATACATGCGAGTTGTGATATACACCGTTTCATGTTTTAGTCAAACCTCTTTCCCAGGGTGAAGTTTGAATTATGGACTGCAGCCTCGATCTCGCTGATGTCAATAGTATGATCCTTTTGCACGTGAATAATAACCATTTGCTCTTTCCAATTCGCTGTTACATCAACAACGCCTGGAATTTTACTCAGATTCTTTTCCAATCCACCATGGCAGCCGGGGCAATCCATGCCGAATACTTCATAAGTCAACATCTCCACATTTGGATTCTGTGAAAGTGTACTCCGCGTAGCGCATCCTGTAAAGTACGTCAGACTCCCAACTAAAACCAGTGTCATAAACAGTTTGAACATGTTTTCCTCTTTCTTTTCCTGATGCATAGTCAACTATGTTTATACGGTTTCCGGATAGTACCGGTTCCCCACCTTTTTACATTACAAAAAATGGCAACCTCCAGGTGGTAAGTTGCCCCGATTTGTCTCCATTGGCGAAGTCCACGTTGGATGGTCTCAAGGGCTTCCATGAGAAGTAACCATCCGTTTTCCGCTGGTACGATATCTATCGGCCGGGGATCAAGACCCCAGCTCTCTTCGTAAAAGTTTGCAGGCAAGATCCGCCAAATCTTTTCCGTCTCTTATTCTCCACGCACGCCCTGTGTATAGGGACACAGCTTCTTCGATAGGGGTGCGAAGGGTATTATTTTCAAATATCATTGGTTACAAAACTTTGTAAACGATTTCAAACGAAAATTGCTACAAAAATACATTTGAAGCAATACATTCACTAAATGGTTGCACAAAACTAACTGCACTGCGCTGGTCAATGAACAAAATGTTCAAACACAAGTCTTAGGCCGAGCGTCAAATGCGGGAGATTCGGGAAGTCCCAGTCGTCCTCGCTCGGGTCTTTGAACATCGGGTACGAGATCCCAACATACGGCTCTACGTACAACGTATGCGAAGGCTGGTGCCCGCTCCAGCTTACCTTGATCCCGGGCGTGACTGCCACGACGGTTCCTCCGCCAGACTTGTCCATCAAGGCAACGCCGAGGTACGAACTCACGCTGAGTTCGCTGAAGGTCCTTTCGACAAAGTAGCGACGTAGCTCCAGTGCGGCTTCCACCCCCAAAAATGCATCCACCTCCGGCAGTGCCCAGAGTGTGCCCAACCCTGTCCAGAACAGCAGAGCCGTATGATCCGTTAGCTGCCGCTCATAGCTTATCACCGCTTCTAAGGATACCGCGACCGTGATGTCTCTGTCCTCGTCAGGGGGGGGAGCTGCCAATACGTCAGAATACGCGGTCACCGGCAGCATCCCAATGAGTAGCAGCACGAGTGAGATTCCCAGCGTAACTGACAAACAACCTACTCTTTCCATAAGTCATCTCCAATCGCCTAAAAAATCAGGATTTACGACACTCCCCAATAACATATCGCATAAATTCGATGGTGCGATCTATGCTTTCCGTATCATCGCCATCGCCCCACTCCAATGCGTGATTGATCAGTGAATGCCACTCATCCGGCAACACCCAAAGCGCCCAATTCGCTGCGTGAGGGTTCGAATTCATCGGTCACCAAAGAGCCATACAAGTACATACCGATGAAGTTTTCACCCAGAATATCAGAGACTCGGAGAAGCAGATCTAACAGCACTCGATTTACTTCAGGGTATGGAGTCGGTTCTTGTGTTATTGTCTGCATAATCCAATTGCGTGCTTAACATAATACTAAGAACTTTAAACGGCAAATTGCCTGTATTGAGGTTAGCCCTAAACTCCTAATAGCGTATTCCTCCAACGTCACTCAGAATTATTCTTATCATTTATTGGAAATAGGTTGTCAGTCGTTGACATTGAAGCCATTTTCTCTGATATTCATTAGTCTCTCGTGAAGATTGCAGGTAGGAAAGTATGATTCGAGATGAATTATCTCAGCAACACGATGTGCAACATTTGATGGCGTTAATCCAGTGGTGTCAAACCTAACAACACCATTAACACCATAAGCCTTGCTAAGATGATCTTCAATTTTTTGTAACTTTTCAGTCGTGTAGTCCTCTCGTGAGGTTATCACCATTCGAAGTGAGAGTTCACTGCAATCCCCTTGAAGAAGAATAACCCGACCATCCTCGACTGGCCACTCACTTTCCTCAGGACCAATTTTATCAAGCAGACGAGTAGCCTTTTCATTCCACTCTTTTTCTGGTGTGAAACTTAGGGGATCAAGAGGACCACGATCCAAAATGAAAATGCCTTCTCGTGCATTCCGTAGAGTGTCATTCTTCCATTTAAACTGTTTGATAATCCAGTCATCAGCAGTCCTCTTCTCATGGTCGGTTAACTTGTCAAATCCTTTTGCTAAAATAGGAGGCCGTGGTTCATTCCATTCGTCCAAAACAATCAAGTTTCGGAAGTGGTTAATTGTAGTGGTCTTTCCAACTCCCAGCGAACCCGTGACATAAAAACGAAATCGAACAGCAATACCACATTGCTTCGCCAAATCACAAAACTGGGTTGATGGAAAGCATTTTTGGTTGATAAGTTCTCCAATTGAACGAATTTCCTCATCATGCAAGAACAGCGTGATCAAATTATATACCTTGAAATTCGCAAGTAGTATAGCACGCATTACATCGTCCTCAATTGTCTCACCCGGTTTTAGGTAATGAACATAATAATGAAAATTGCCGGGACATGAATGTGCTGCTTGCAAAAGTACGTTTCGCAATGTATCGTCTTCAAGTGACAAACCAATCAACATACAAGTGTGCTTCGATAAATGACTGACCAGTCCAGCTTGGTCCCCTGCGAATATCCCCATCAACTGTTTAACATATGATGCCTCAGAAAACACAAAACGGTCACTTGGTGTTTCGAGCGGATTCTGCGGAATGACACCATTGGGATGGTAAATCACTGTGTCCGAACGTCTGAACTGAGTCCACGGATTAGTAACTGATTCGAATCCAAGAGAGTCTTCATCTTCATGGTCATCCACACTGTATTGTAGGAGTGACTGTTCGAGAAGATCGTCAAAGTTGTATGTCACTGTCATGTGTGTGCGGCGAATTAACGGTAGATATTGCTTCAAATAGGGGTGATCATCAAGGGAGTCACTCAAGTGGACCTTTACATTCTTATATAGATACTTGCGTACAAGTTCCCGCCATTCAGCTCCAATTTGGTAATCAAGTTTGCGTGTATTGTGCTGATCTGGAGCCTCATTGGAATACCGTCGTTGTCTAAAATGCTCGAAAAGCATTTCCGTTTTATAGGGAAGCCCTGCACGTGGGGGAACAATTTTCAACACACACGTACCTTTGATGTTAGAGTCCTTGGCTAACACTTCAACAAGCTTTCCCCACGTAGGTATTTTACAATTGTGGCTTATACCAGAACCGAAGATAAGTCCGAAACGATTCTCCGCTACCTGTTTCCGCATGTGAACGATGGGCTTGGTGTAGCGTTCAAGAACCGACTTGTGAGTATCATTGAATTCATGCATTTCAATAATCCCTAAATAGTGAAAGCTGATTACGTGGTACTCCTTGTCGTTCATTGATATACCAATCACGGGGAGCAATAGGACCGGAAGGCTGAGACCGCTTCCCCAATGTTATCAGAACATACTCGTCCAAAACATCAAGACTTTCAGGTGAATATGTATAATCGAGAAAATCCAGATTCCAGAGTCCCGAAAGCCGTATTCGTTTATCAGGACTGAATCGCCCAAGCCATTTTAACGATGGCGGATCAGCTGGTCCTGTTTTACCCACAAGTAATCCGATTAGGTTTCGTTCGATGTAGGCTCGATCACTCGAAGGACTGGATTTATCTTTTACAGAAATCCACAGAACGTTCATCGCACCGATATGTGCTGACACCCTCTGTTCCAGATCTTTCTCAGCTTTGCGTATTGTTGGGGTTGCCGTTTGACCTACACCCCACGATGCAACCATCAAATCTGGATTTTTTGCGGAGATCGCCTTGCCAATATGTAAACGGAAAATGGAGCTCCGGTGATTTCCGCCACCATCGGCAGTCCCGCGATGAGTACGAAGGCGATTCCAGAGCGTAGCTTTAGATCCCCGGCTAACGCCATGAGTTCCAACACGAACAACACGAAGGTTGGTTTTACTTATTTTAAATTCATTCGGTTCAAAGAAAAAGTAGACACCGCCACTTGGCCATAGTTGTTGACCAGTGCACTCTGACATCAGGCGTTTCCCGCCTATGCCAGATTCCAGTTTATGTAATGCTTGATATAACCTCTCGACATCTTGGTCTCGGTGTGGTTGTTTTAACTGCCGTGACAACCATTGGAGTTGACGACCGATTCCAAGTCCTTTCATGGGTATATCAACTTGGCAACCATACTTCTTTAGACAAGGGACTAAGTTCTCTCGGTAATGTCTTCCAGCAAGAATCGTGACACGATCAGTTGGATTAAGATGAAGAAGGAGCAAATCCCAGATTCTGTCCGCCCACTTGACTCGTTCCAATTGTGTTTTTGTGTTCAATGATTCTTCATACGGTTCGATTACGTCTGTTGGTTTGACCAAACCGTACTTTGCAGAAAGTATGAACCATGAATCACAATGTTTCTCAACATACTCTCGTGATTTAGCGAAAAGCGTAGAATCGTAAAGATCTTTCGCCTCAGCTGCACGCATACGCTTTTTGCTGGCACAAGATATCAGGCCTATATGAGCCATGTTATGACCTCAGATCTCACTGCGGTTTGCTTCTTCCCATGCATGATTATGGAGAATACACGCATCGCATTGTCCGCAAGGCGAAATACCTTGGTTAGTAAACTGTGGCTGGTAGCAACTCCACGTGTCACCAGGCACAAGACCAAGCTGTCTTGCCTTGTGAGCAATGGTAGGTTTTGACATATTGATCAATGGTGCCTCCACTTGCGGACCACCGGGTATAGCAAAATTGATCATGTTCTTAAATGAATCAATAAACTCTGGTCTACAGTCCGGATAGCCAGAATAATCAACAGCGTTCACGCCAATCCATACCTCTGCCGCACCAACTCCAGTAGCTTCAGCACAGGCAAGCATCAGAAACACAGCATTTCGTGCTGGTAGGAATGCTGGGGAAACACCTGATCGGATTTCATCAAGTGACCGGGAAGTAGGAATTTCCCGGATGGGTTTTTGCCACTCAACTCGTAATACTCGATGCTCGATCCCGAACCGACGACACTGTGCTAAGGCGTACTCTAACTCAATACGGTGTCGTTGACCATAATCGATCCCAAGACTTACAACATCATGACCAGCATCTTTAGCCATCAAAATGCACAAGGTAGAATCCAAACCACCACTATGCAAAACTACTGTTTTCATTGTTGTTCCTCCGTCGTCACGACTGGAATGTTTCTAAAATTCTGTGTTTTTATGATTTGCATACACTCTTGTATTTTTACTGTTGACAGCTAACAATGATTATATGGTTTCCTGATATTCTCGCTTTCGGGGCTTGTATCCAGATATGACTTGGTGTAAATCTTTGTCGGCGACTTAAAATGGCAAATTGCCTGAATTAAAGTTCGCCTTACACTCTTTTAATTAGCAATCCTCTGACTATATCCGTTAATTAATAATGCTATCTTTAAAGAATCCTCCATTTTCTTTTACTAATCAAACTGTTTCCAGTCAAATTCATTTGGGACATTTATATCCTCAGATAGCAGGATTCTTGGTGATTTCAATGGTGTTTCACAAGAGTACTCGTAGGAATTAGGATAACAAACCTCAATAAGCCCGCAATCATCTTCAGGTGGTACTTTTGGATTAAAAATATGACAATAGATCCATTGAAGGTCTTTCTTTCCAATATTGACATTTCGAATTTCTCGAATGATATTAAGATAGCGTTGGTTTTCTACTTCTCCACCAGAGTGAGACTCAAAACCCACATGCACAATTCCTGGCTTGTTATTAGGAAGTTGTTTTAGTGCTTTACTAAGCTGTCCTTTAAGAGATTTGGCCTTATTGTTATATGCTTCTTCATCATCACAACTCCAAATTGCACACGCGCAATACTCCATATTTCCCACATATGATCTGCGTCCTTTTGCAGGCGCTCCTGAAAATATGGGACTATATTCCCTGGTGGAATCGTAGTGATCTATAATCATTTGCGCAATATCAAATCCTGAAATCTTTACATCTCTCTCTTCAAATTCCTTTTTTATCCTTTTCATATCGGGAAAATCAACTTTTACAATAATATCATCGTTATCGATAATAGTTACCGGTTCATGTACAAACCTTAATTTGGGTACTATTTCTTGCATAAGAAAATCATCCTTATAGTAAGAAAGCTCTCTATGAAAAACTATGTCCAATATTATCGAATATTCTCTTGCTATTGAATTGGCAAGTGGCTTCCACATTTTTAACCATTTTTCCATCTCGCCCTTTAGGTAGTCAGATTTATTAAATTTCTGCTTGCATTCTACACACCATTCTACTCCATTTGCCTTTATGCTTAGATCATTTGTTTTACTCTCAGATGTAGATACAAAACTTACTTCTTCACACCCATTTCTCTTATATGCTAGAGCAACGGCAATTTCAAAAATGCCGCCATCTGGTTGTTTTTTATCGTCATCCGAGATTCGACGCACTACATCTTCAATTCCATCTATGGATTTTACTAAATCAAGATAGTATCCAAATGTTTCGAAGAATGGTATAATTCTGGCACCTTGGTCATAATCATAATCCAAAAGATGATACAATCTAGCCTCAGTTAAGTATAAATACCAGGCAAACTGGTCAGTCTCATAAAGGACAGAACCTTTAGAGTGCAATGGAATTGGCTTGTTTTTAAAATTATAATAGCTATTAAGAAATGCATCAATGTCTGATTTCCTCTTTAGCCATTCATCATGTCCAATAATTCCAATAATCCAATC
>CBDVBD010000021.1:0-31318 GCA_965372135.1 uncultured bacterium
ATCGAGATTCGTTGACACCCTGCAGCACATAAAGGTACGAATATAAAGCTACTTCAGAAGAAGTAGTTTTTTTGTTTGTGTGAAATTACCCGCTTCCATTTTACAGAAGTAAATTCCGGAAGGTAGATCGCCGGCATTCCAGATAGTTGAATAAGAGCCAGGAGTAGCTTGGTGATCGGCGATAGTGGTGATTTTTTGACCGAGAAGATTATAGATACTAATAGATACATTTCCGGTGATTGGCACCTGATATGAAATGGTGGTTGATGGGTTGAAGGGGTTGGGATACGGCTGATACAAAACAAAATGCAGCGGCGCCACTTCGGAATGAACCTCTACACCAGAAGGCGGCATTCCATCCCCTTCAAGATAGACCAGCACAAGTTCATCGTTGTTTTCAATGAACAAGTCATCTACAAATGTTACACTGTCGTCGGGATAGAAATAGACCTCAATTTCGAGAATGCTGCCCGGTGCGATCAGACTGTCATCCACTATCCAATCAGTTGAGAAAACATCCGGTTGACCGGTATAAATATCGTAGATAATCAAATCGCTGGTTCCAGTATTGTGTATAATGAGCGGGAGTGAAGTTGTGTCGCCGACAACGGTTTCAGGGAAGAAGAGGGAATCGACTGATACTTCAATCTGTGGTCCCGGGAATCCGAGGCGAAGCAACCATACATCACCAAGTCCGGCGCCCCAGGATTCAGTATATCCTGTGATGATATATCCGCCACCCGCGGTCTGCTGAATGCAGTTGCCCTCATCATTTCCGCTTCCCCCTATGGTTTGCTGCCAGTCTTCATTTCCATTGGCATCAAACTTTATCACGTAGACGTCATACATACCGGCGCCGAAAGATTCAGTATATCCAACGACGATATATCCGCGGTCATCGGTTTGCTTGACATCCCAAGCTTGGTCAGCATAGTCTCCGCCAGGATGCCGGATCCATTGTACCGTGCCGGAAGCGTCCATTTTTATCAAATAGACATCACCGTTAAGCTCGCCATATCCGGTGGTCATCCCAGCCATGATATAACCGCCATCGGTGGTTTGCTGGATGCTGTAACCAAAGTCTTCAGTAGGTCCTCCGTAAACTTGATACCATTCTTCAATACCCGAAGTGTCGGTTTTTATGATGTATGCATCTGGATCACCAGTACCAAAGCAGTAGCTAGAGCCAGCGATGATATATCCCCCATCCGAGGTTTGCTGAACGCTGTAACCCTCATCAGGATTGGTTCCCCCGAAGGTTTGATGCCACTCTTCAATACCTGAAGAATCCGTCTTTATCAAATAGACATCACCGTTGCCAGCACCATAGGAAGCAGTCATTCCGGTGATGATATATCCCCCGTCCGAGGTCTGTTGAACGCTGCGACCGCTGTCATAATTGTCTCCCCCAAAGGTGCGCGTCCACATTGTATTCCCATTGGCATCCGTCTTTACCAAGTAAACATAATAATGGTAGGTGTAGCCGGTTTCTCCGGCGATGATATATCCCCCATCCGTGGTTTGCTGAATACTGAAGCCTTCATAAGTCTGCTCTCCCCCCAGGAATCGGACCCACTCCTCATTGCCGGAAGCATCTGTCTTTAACAAGTAGAGATAACTGTTCCACGGAGACCAGAGATTACGATCCCAGGCTCCTGCAACAATATATCCCCCATCAGATGTCTGTTGAACGCAGTCACCTCTATCAATATCGGCCGTCCCGAAGATTCTTGTCCACAGGGTGTCAGGTGGCTGGGCGAATGCTGAAGGTAATGTCAGTGCCATCAGTAAGAAAACGAAAACCAGGATACGTGTGACTGTCGATTCCATGATACCCTCCTCGATTAGTTGTTACTGGTAAGACTCTTGGATAAATTAAAATTAGTTGATCAGGATGACTGGCTATTTCAGGAGTAAAAGCTTCTTCACTTGATTGAAATTCTTGGACTCCATTCGGCAAAGGTATATTCCAGAAGGTAATTCTTTGGCATCCCAAACCGCTGAATAGGAGCCCGGAGTGGCTTGGTGGTCGGCGATGGTGGTGATTTTTTGACCGAGGAGGTTGTAGATATCCAGATGCACCCACCCAGTGATTGGCACGTCGTAGGAAATAGTGGTTGAAGGATTGAAGGGATTGGGATAGGGGGGATGTAGAATGAATTCAGATGGATGATAAAGCCCCGGATCAATCTCTACAGATGTTTCACTGGCAAGGCGAATCAAGTAGACATCGTTGCCACCGGCGCCATAGGATCGTGTGTATCCTGCAATGATATATCCCCCATCGTCGGTCTGCTGAACGCTGGTGCCAGTGTCACTACTGCCTCCCCCAAAGGTGCGGCTCCATCGTTCATTGCCAAGGGAATCAGTTTTGATCAACCAAACATCATAATAGCCGGTGCCGGCGCCATAGGAAGCAGTATATCCTGCAATGATATATCCCCCATCGGTGGTCTGCTGAACGCTGCGGCCTTGATCCCATTCGCTTCCCCCGAAAGGGCGGTTCCACTGTTCGTTGCCAAGGGAATCGGTTTTGATTAGCCAGACATCATCGGCGTCATAGCAATCTGTGCATCCTGCAATGATATATCCGCCATCGGTGGTCTGTTGTACGCTGGAGCCACGGTCTTCTGTGCTTCCCCCAAAGGTGCGGCTCCATAGGCTGTCGCCATTGGCATCGGTCTTGAATAACCAGACATCAAAACTGCCGGCGCCATAGGAGGCAGTATATCCGGTAATGATATATCCCCCATCGGTGGTCTGCTGAACGCTGTGGCCAAAATCAGCACTGCTTCCTCCAAAGGTGCGGGTCCAGAGACTGTCGCCACTGGCATCCGTCTTGATCAACCGGAGATCAGTAACGGGGAAAGATCCAATATGTCCCACAATAACATAACCCCCATCAGTGGTCTGCTGAACGCTCCTGCCATAATCAGCACTGCTTCCCCCGAAAGTACGTGTCCAGAGACTATCGCCATTGGCATCGGTCTTGATCAACCAGACATCAAGACCGCCGGCACCATATGAACGAGTATATCCCGTAATGATATATCCCCCATCGGTGGTCTGTTGAACGCTGTAGCCATAATCACCACTGGTTCCTCCGAAGGTGCGGGTCCAGAGGCTGTCGCCACTGGCATTGGTCTTGATTAACCAGACATCAGCCATTCCGGCGCCATAGGACATAGTGGCTCCTGCAATGATATACCCTCCATCGGTGGTGTGCTGAACGCTGATGCCAAAATCCGATGTGTCTCCCCCAAATGTTCTGGTCCATAGGGTGTCAGGGGGTTGGGCAGTTGCCAAAGGCGCCGCAAAGGCGACCAGTAGAAATAAGAAAACCAAGATACCTGTGTCTGCCATTTTCATGATACCCTCCTCGAAGAGTTGTTTTGATTGAATAGGAATTAAAAGGAAAGCTCGTTAATCCATACATTGCACCCAGTAGAATATAATACATTAATCCCCTGATGTCAATAGTTATCTTTTGAAGAATTAAGATGATGTTGAGGATGTGAATTTAACCGAGAATTGCGTTACAAGAAGGTCTGAGAAGAGGTTGACGAGTCCGTTAGCTGTCGAACGGAACTCCTTTAGCCTTGTTTAGATGAGAATGACAGGCTGTGGGATCAGGAAGGGTGCAATTTCATTCGTATGCTACCGCTTTGACATTATAATAGGCGCTGGTGTCAGACAAGGCATTGTAATCGAAGAAATACGACATCGGATGTTCGACTATTCCTATTACATCGTCAGGAGTTGGGATAAAATGGGGGTCGGTTAACGATTTATAAATCGTGTAGTGGGATATGTTGATGGAATCGTCTATGGTGCTGGTATAGATAGGCGACCATGATAATACTACACTGGGGTCACTAATGGATATTGTGAGATCATCGATTTGCCGAGGGCTAGGAGGTTCGCCCTCGATCCGTATCAACCACACATCCCTCCCGCCGCTTCCATATGAGGAAGTATGTCCGGCAGCGATATACCCGCCATCATCGGTTAGTTGAATGTCATAAAGAGATTCCAACCCATTTCCATCGAATGTCTTTGTCCATTGTACCTGTCCTAAGGAACTTGTTTTAATAATATTAGCTGCTCCAGCATGGGTTGCAGTCATGATGTAACCGCCATCTGTGGTCTGCTGCACACTAAGACCAACACCTTCCCCATAAACTTGATCCCACTGTTCGATGCCCAAGGAATCGGTTTTGATAAGCCAGACGTGACCCTCGTTGTCCAGGGAATCGGTTTGTCCGGCAATAATGTATCCGTTATCGGTGGTCTGCTGCACGCACCAGGCATCAGCCTGATAAGTTCCACTATATAAACGACTCCACTGAATACCACTGTAAGGATATAGCTTCAGTAACCAAATATCAAAATCCCAACCGCCGAAGGAAGTAGTTATTCCCAGTACAATATACCCTCCATCACTGGTCTGACGAATACATCTTGCCCACTCCAAACCTCCGCCACCAAATGTGCGCTCCCATTCCATCAAACCGTAGGAATCAGTTTTAATTATCCATATTTCCCATCCCATGGCTGGAATATATGCATGCGCTCCCCCTGCCATGATATACCCTCCATCGAAGGTTTGTTGACCACTGTAACACCTGTCTTGAGTGTATTCACCGCCCCAGTCATAGTTAACGTTCCACTGTTGACTACCGGCGGAATCCGTTTTTATCAACCAGTAATCGCGTGCTAGATTAGGAGTATATAATTCTCCAAATATGATAAATCCACCATCGGTGGTTTGCTGAACACAATTGCCCTTGTCAAGGAGATCCTGCCCAAAAGGATAATTCCACTGTTCGCTGCCAGAAGCATCTGTCTTTATCAACCAGACATCGGAGCTACCATAACCGAATGATTCCGTATAGCCGGTAATAATGAATCCTCCGTCACTGGTTTGCTGCACACTTCTACCGCCATCATCATCGGTTCCCCCGAACACCCTGGTCCATAACGTGTCGGGAGGTTGGGCGAATAATGGGATGGTTATCAGCAGGAGAAATAGTAACACCCTTGAAATATAGACGTTTTCGACAAGCGATCTCATATTCGTATTCTTGTAGATGCTTACTTGTTTCGATGAGTAATATCTAATAACGTAATATAATAAATAGAATCTATAAAATCAACGACTTTCTCGGAAATGCCGGAAAAAGTTTGTTTGTAATGTACAATGGAAAGCTGGGTTTAGCGGGATTGTGTAGTGCTGCAGGATGTCAATCAATCATGATTTTCCACCCTGCAGCATAGATGTATTTAAATTTAGTGGTCGTCGCTAACTTGGATTTTGTAGAAAAAGCTGCTGTATAAATTCACATCATGCAGGAATTCCAGATCCTGTGTTACCGTCAAGAGATTACCGGGACTGGGTGTGAAGGATGGATCGGGGCTGCCATAGATACGGTACCAGATATCGCCTTGTTCGGGCTGTCCGCCTCCACCAGTGGTTATTTCGTCCCATTGGAGCAAGACAACTGATGGTGAAACTTGGAATAGAGCAGTTATGGTAGCCGGATCCGGAGGCAGGTTGTCTATGGAATATCCTGAATCTGGTGCGGAATCGAAATATACTAACGGATCGGGTGTCTCTGCAGAGATGAAAAAGACCGACCAGTATATCCCTTCCGAAGTAGAGTCTGCTAAGGTAGGGGCGATAGTGGCATATTCCGCTTCGCCTCGGGATGGCACCGTCAGGATGTATTCCCATTCCCCGGGTGGCCAGTCAAGACCCTCCCTTACCGCTCGTAAGGCTCCTGCATCCCTGTATTCGTCAATCCGGCGGTATATACTATAGCCGGTGATGGTATAATCAGGTAATAAGCCATCGAATACGGAACGACGCCAGCGGAGGCGCACCTGCCGCCCCTGGTCGTTGCCGACATCGGTGATAGAAGTAAACCGGGGTGAACTGAAAACAGCCCTTACCAGCCAGAAATCGTAATTGCCCGCGCCGAAGGATTCGGTACGTCCTGCCAGGATGTAACCACCGTCTGATGTCTGCTGAGCGGAAGTGCAATAGTCAAGATCAATTCCCCCGAAGGTGCGGGTCCAGAGGCTGTCGCCGTCGGAATTTGTTTTCACCAGCCAGAAATCGTAAAGTCCCGCGCCGAAGGACCTGGTGTGCCCCGCCAACATGTAGCCGCCATCTGAAGTCTGCTGAACGGAGTAGCCGCTTTCAGTGTAAATCCCGCCATAGGTACGGGTCCAGAGCTGCGAGCCAAGGCTGTCCGTCTTTATCAGCCACAATTGGCAATGCGACGGTGTTCCAAAGCCGAAAGAATAGGTGAGTCCTGCCAGGATGTAGCCGCCGTCAGGGGTCTGCTGAACGGAAAAGCACCGTTCTTGATGATAACCCCCGAAGGTGCGGCTCCAGAGGCTGTCGCCATTCTGGTCTGTCTTCACCAACCAGAAATCGTAAAGTCCCGCACCGAAAGAATCGGTGAGTCCCGCCAGGATGTAGCCGCCATCTGATGTCTGCAGAGCGGAATAGCATATATCATAACTACTTCCGCCAAAGGTGCGGCTCCAGAGACTGTCGCCGATTGCATCCGTCTTCACCAGCCAGAAATCCGATAATCCCGCGCCGGAGGACCAGGTGAGTCCTCCCAGGATGTAGCCGCCGTCTGAAGTCTGCTGAATGGATTTACAGACGTCACTGGAACTCCCGCCAAAGGTGCGACTCCACAGGCTATCACCATTCTCGTCAGTTTTCACCAGCCAGGAATCAAAGTCCCCGGCGCCGAAGGATGCGGTACGCCCTGCCAGGATATAACCGCCGTCCGAGGTGTGCCGAACGGATTCGCATCGATCCTCCAAACTTCCCCCGAAGGTGCGGCTCCAGAGACTGTCACCATTGGCGTCGGTCTTCACCAGCCAGAAATCACCATTCACGGCGCCAAAGGATTCGGTGTATCCTGCCAGAATGTAGCCACCGTCCGAGGTCTGCTGAATGCCGTTGGCAATATCGACATTGCTTCCTCCGAAAGTGCGGCTCCACAGGCTGTCCGGGGGTTGGGTATATGCCTGGAAAATCACCGTTAGCAGTGTAATTGTAACCAATAAACAATTGTACTTTGTGTCTTTCATGATTCGTCCTCCTTATGGTTGTTAACCAATAATCGAATTTGTTAGGATAAAGTGGATGGATTTAGTGGTCGTCGCTGACCTGGATTTTGTAGAAAAAGCTGCTGTATGAACTCACATCATGTAGGAATTCCAAATCCTGAGTGACCGTTAAGAGATTACTGGGACTGGGTATAAAGGATGGGTCGGTGCTGCCGTAGATCCGATACCAGATATCACCCTGTTCCGGTTGTCCACCTCCGCCGGTGGTTATTTCGTCCCACCGGAGCAAGACAACTGATGGTGAAACTTGAAATAGGGCAGTTAAGGTAGTCTGATCCGGAGGCAAGTTGTCGATGGAATATCCTGAATCGGGCTCGGAATCGAAATGGATTAATGGATCTGGTGTGTGTGCGCGAATAAAGAAGACAGACCAATAGATTCCTTCCGACGTTGAATCTGCTAGAGTTTGAGCAATGGCGGCATATTGTTCTTCACCCCCAGCCGGTGCTGTCAGTATGAATTCCCATTCACCCGGGGGGCCAGTCGAGACCATGGTATCCGGGTCCCATCATTCCACTATCCAGATACTGATCGATCCGGCGGTAGATGCTGTAGCCGGTGATGACATAATCTGGCAACAAGCCATCATATATGCAGCGGTTCCAGCGCAGACGCACCTGCCGTCCCTGGTCATTGCCTACATCGGTAATAGAATTAATGACAGGAGGAATAATGTAGCCCATCTTCACCAGCCAGAAATCGGCATACCCCGCGCCAAAAGACTGAGTAGGTCCCGCCATGATGTAACCGCCATCCGACGTCTGCTGAACGGAGTAGCACCGATCTTCAAGACTCCCTCCGAAGGTGCGGCTCCAGAAACTATTGCCATTTGAATCTGTTTTCACCAACCAGAAATCAGTCGATCCAGCACCGAAGGAATTAGTCCACCCTGCCAGGACGTAGCCGCCGTCCGAGGTTTGCTGAACGCTGATGCCGGAATCCCAATCGCTTCCCCCGTACGTTCGGTTCCATAGCTCTGTACCTGCACTGTCGGTCTTCACCAGCCAGAAATCGTTGTTCCCAGCGCCGAAGGACCAGGTTTCCCCCGCCAGGATATAGCCGCCGTCCGAGGTCTGCTGAACGGAGTAGCAGTGGTCACCAGAAATCCCCCCGAAGGTGCGGCTCCACTGTTCGACGCCAAGGGAATCGGTCTTCACCATCCAGAAATCGGCATCCCCCGCGCCAAAAGAATAGGTCTGCCCCACCAGGATGTAGCCGCCATCCATGGTCTGTTGAAGGTTAAAAGCGCAGTCGTTATATCCACCTCCGAAGGTACGGTTCCACTGCTCGTTACCTGAGGAATCAGTCTTCACCAGCCAGAAATCCTCGGACCCCGCGCCGAAGGAACTTGTAAACCCTCCCAGAATATAGCCGCCGTCCGAGGTCTGGTGAACGGTCTGGAATCCCTCCCAATAAAACCCGCCGAAGGTGCGGTTCCACTGTTCGACGCCAAGGGAATCGGTCTTCACCAGCCAGAAATCAAAACTGCCCGCCCCGTAGGACTCGGTAGCCCCCCCAAGGATATATCCTCCATCGTTGGTCTGCTTAACGTCCCTGGCACCATCAACACCACCGCCCCCAAAGGTGCGGGTCCACAATGTGTCGCCGTTGGCGTCGGTCTTCACCAGCCAGAAATCAAGACCACCGACGCCATAGGAGGCTGTGCTTCCAGCAATGATATAACCCCCGTCAGTGGTCTGCTGAACGCCCTCGGCATTCTCATAACCGCTTCCTCCGAAAGTGCGGCTCCACAGACTATCCGGGGGTTGGGCAATGGCGGTGAAAATGGTTATGGTCATCAGCATAAAAAATACCAAGATGAGCGTTCTCATCGGTGCCATGATTACCTCCTCGACAAATTATACCTGGTTAAAGTAAATAAATAAAAAGATTTGTTATGTTCTATATCTAATTCTAAAGTAATTTGGAATATAATAAATTTAATTAGTAATGTCAATAGTTTTCTGGGTGTTTAGTGAAATATTTCCTTTGATTTAAGTGTTAGAAATGAAGAGATTACTACTGTTGTGTGAATTGGGCGAAATGTTTTAGGAGGGAGGTGGCTTTTTGGCGTAAGTTTGAATCAGATGTTTCGTTGATGATGTTTTTCAGATTAAAAGAAGACATCAGAGCCTCCGGGAAATGTATGAGATATGTGTAAATATAGGTTATCCGCATCCGAAAAGCAAGGAAATCGTTTGATATGTGATATTGAATTAGTTGTAGGAAGATTTTGACGATTTTTGGTTGTTTTTTTGGCGGATTATTGTTACCATTGCAATCGGGGATTGTTCAGTTCGATATCATTTTAATAATAACGGGAATTCTGATGCTTATCAGTGTTGTGGTGCCGCTCTATAACGAAGCGGATAACCTGCCGGAATTGACCGACCGGCTCCGGAAGGTGCTGGATGGATGTGACAGTGACTGGGAAGTGATTTTGATTGATGATGGGAGCCAGGATGGTTCTTGGGATTTTATCGAATCCGTGCACCGGAAAGACCCCAGGTTTCAGGGGATACAATTGACGCGGAATTTTGGGCAGCAACCGGCGTTGATGGCGGGATTGAGGCATGCCGGCGGGGATGTGGTGATTCCCATGGATGCGGATTTGCAGGACCCTCCGGAAGTGATCGGGAAGTTAATCGAAAAGTGGCAAGAAGGCTTTCAAGTGGTGTACGCCATCCGGCAGCACCGGAAAGAAGGATGGCTGAGGAATTGGTCCGCGGGGATGTTCTACAGAATACTCCAGCGATTTACCCATGTCAAAATCGCTATCGACAGCGGTGATTTTTGCCTGCTTGATCGTCAGGTAGTTGACGTACTCTGTCGGTTTACCGAGCAACATCCATTTTTACGTGGATTACGAAGCTGGGTGGGTTTCAGGCAGACCGGAGTTACTTTTGATCGTGGGATGCGGTTTAAGGGTGGGTCGAAGTATTCCATTCGAGGTTTAATGAAGCTTGCGTTTGACGGTATTTTTGCTCTCAGCGGAACCCCGGTGCGATTTGTGACATATCTTGGGATGATTGTTGTTATTTTGAGTATTATGGGTGTGGTCTGGAGTATCTGGGGCGTTTCGACAGCCGATTCCAATGGGAATATTAGTCTATTTGCAATTACTCTATTGTTGCTGATAGGCGGTGTCCAGTTGATGGTGCTGGGTGTGATTGGGGAATTTGTACACCGGATTTTCGATGAAGTGCGGGGACGTCCTATTTACATCATCGGGAAGACTCTTTCGGGTACGTTGAGAAATAGTGATGCACGGGGTATTAACGAGGAGTAGGAGTGTAGCGACAACATCAGGGGGAAGTCTTTATTGTCTATGAAAAATGTATGCGAAAAATCTATAAGTAGTATGACAGACAGATTGAATCTATTATCGAAAAGCTGACACGCTTTAAAAAGCGGCAATTTTTTCCTTGACAAATTCGGACAAGTGTCATATATTAGCGCAAGGCAAAATTTACCTACTTGCACTGTGCTCTTAGTTGTTTGATTTTTTTATAAAACAAATAATAACAACATTATCAGCTCTAATACTTTCATAACCGCTCAGGATGCTGATATTGTTTTATTATATTTCTTCAATCGTGTTGGATAATTTACTTGGCGATAGCACCCGGGATTAAAAACAAGGTGGTTCTGTATGAGTAAGAAGCGGATTCTTGTGGTGGATGATGAACCCTTAATGCGGGAATTCATCGCGGAAACTCTACGGCGTAAAAAGTATGACGTGAAGGCAGCATCCAACGGCACGGAAGCTTTGGATGTACTGGATTCATGGATCCCCGATCTGATGGTATCCGATATTAAGATGCCGAAGATGAACGGGCTGGAATTATTGGACAAGGTATCGCAGAATTATTCCTCTGTGGATGTGATCATGATTACCGCCTACGGCACGGTTGAGGATGCAGTACATGCCATCAAGCGCGGGGCTTATGATTACCTTCAAAAGCCGTTCACTGCGGAAGAGCTGACAATCAAAATCGCCAAAGCGTTGGAATTCAGGGGATTGACGGAAGAAAATCGCTATCTACGAAAAGAATTGGGAGGGAAATATTCATTCAATCAGATCGTGGGGGTCAGCCCCAAGATGATGAAGGTTTTCGAAGCGATGGACATGGTGATTGATTCCAGGGCTACCGTATTGATTCAAGGGGATTCGGGGACCGGGAAGGAATTGGTGGCGCGCGCCATTCACGTGAACAGCCCGCGGAAAAACGGAACGTTCGTGAAGATTAACTGCGCAGCTATGCCGGAAACCCTGATGGAAAGCGAGCTGTTTGGTCACGAAAAGGGTGCCTTTACCGGAGCCATCAAAACCACCGACGGTCGGTTTTACCAGGCGAACGGCGGAACATTGTTGCTGGATGAGATCAGTGAGATGAGCCATCAGATGCAGGCGAAACTCCTGCGAGTACTTCAGGAGCGGGAGTTCGAACGGGTGGGCGGAAAGGATACCATCAAGGTCGATATTCGCATCATCGCCACCACCAATCGCGATTTGAAGGAAGCCATCAAGAAGGAAGAATTCCGGGAGGATTTATATTATCGGCTGAATGTATTTCCCATCTACCTGCCGAAATTGGTGGAACGGAAGGGGGATGTTCCGCTGCTTCTGGATCATTTCCTCAAACGCTTCTATGAAGAATACTCTAAGGATATCAAAGGGATCAGCGATGCGGCGATGGAGAGAATGGTAAAATATCATTGGCCCGGGAATGTCAGGGAATTGGAAAATAAGTTGGAGCGGGCGGTGATATTATGCAATGAGCCCACCATCGGTGTGAAGCATCTTTTCTTCGAAGATGAAGACCTGTTGTCCCCGCCACCGCCGATTATGGATGTAGGCGCCAAAACCCTTCGGGAAGTGGAGAAGGCGGTGATTCTCAGGACGCTCAGCGAACATGATAATAACCGTACTAGAACTGCGGAAATGTTAGGGATCAGCATTCGCACGCTGCGCAACAAGCTTAGGGAATACCGTGGCGAAAGTCAAAGCGTTGCCGTTGCGAAGGTTTCATGACTGATCAACATCCGCACACCGAACATTCCGAGGATTCTCAATCCAGGACGTACGATCTAATCTTAGAGGAGGAAACCTCCAACCCAAAAGTCCGTGGCGCAATTCAGGATCGTGCCGGTGTTGATCTTGAGACGGCTGAAAGATGGATGCAAAATCCACCATCGATCATTATGAAAAGTTGTCCTCTGCAAGACGTGGTGGAATTGCGCTCGCTGTTGATGCGGCTGGGCACTTCGGTGCGGATCGAAGAGGTGCACCCAGCGGGAGCCGAAACTGCGGTGCCGGTTGAAAATGAGTACCAGGTGATTGAGACGACTCCAGCGGTTGACAACCAGGCTGATGCTGATCAACCGCTTGACGAATGGCTCCCGGAACAGAAAAAAATCCCGACAACCATAGTGTCGTCGGGATCTCTTTTTGGCAGCCGGTTGTGGACCTGTCTGGTTTCGGTGGTGATCGTGGCGTTGGTCTTGTCCGCCATTACGGTGGGCATATTTCAGTGTATGAAGTCGGAGGAGGACGAGCAGGAGAAAACCGTAAGTGACTTATTTTCCCGATCTGGAATGGGTCGTCAACCGGTCCAGCTTCCTTCATTAGCCGGTATTTCAGCCCGATTGGATGAATTAGCCCACCAAGCAAATGCTGCGGTGGAAAATTTGGATGGTGCGGAAGCGTCTCAAATACTGGATGATCATAATAAACTGTATGATTTGAAAGACCTTACTGATGCTTTGGATCACATCCGGGGTACCGATTCCGATAGGGAAAAACCACCCCATATGGAATCTGCAGAACAGGGTGGGGAGGATGTTCCGACAGCTTCCGGGGAATTGCCTGAGGAAGTGCCTGTCAAAATATCTCCTGCTACCATAGCCGCTTTGCAGCAGTTACATGACCAACACCAGTTGGAAAACGGACTTACCGCCGATTGGGAGGTCACCGGAACTGCGCTGTCAGCCCAAACCAACCTGCCGGAGTCCACCTGGGTGGATGTGGAAATCCGGGTTCCAGGACAAGGAGTGGTAAAACATCAACCCAATGTAATACAGGGTGTTATCAGCCTTCCGGCGGTTGATTATCTTCCGGTCGGCACTATTGTCATCCAAATTCAACTGATACCGTTGGAAAATCAATTGAAATCGGTGCAGTTGAGCTTCCTTGGGTCATCGGAGTTCCAGCCTGAAAAGTGGGGGTTGAGAGTTCAGATAACTCTGGAGGAAGAACGATCTGTATCAGAGGTTCCCACGTTGGATGCAGGCTTACAGCAGATCGCTGGGCTTATGGAGAATGATGGGTTGGAAGCGGACGTATCCATACCTGATATCGATGTGGATGTCACATCGCCGTTGGTAATCGAAGGGGAATCTCAGGATCCGTTTCTGTTTCTCAAAAGTGCGGTGCAGGCTTCAGGGTTGATTACTCAGGAGGTGAACGATCCGGCGCCCTGGGTGCTGATTCGGGTCAATCAGGTCGAATATTGGATCGAAAGCTACCATTGCCGGGAAGCAGTAAGGAAATACACACCCTCCGATCCGGAGTTGAACGACTATGTTCTGAATCACATTTACTGTCTGTGATTGCTGACATTAAAGATAAGTTATAACAGGTGCTTGGCTGCCCAAGCACCTGTTTCTTTATGTGAAACTACATCTGGTGCGGTTGACACCACAAAATACACTGGATTTTGAAAATTTTCCTTGACATTATAAACGGATTAAGGTATCTTAATATACTTAGAAAAATACAGTAAGATATGCGGCTATCTCGAAGTTTAATCCCCACCCTGAAACAAATACCTCGTGATGCGGTGATTCCATCGCATCAGTTGATGCTGCGAGCCGGATTGGTGCGGCTTTTAGCGGCTGGGGTATACAGTTATCTCCCATTGGGCTGGCGGTCAGCGATGAAGGTGATGAACATCTTGCGGGAAGAAATGGACCGGATAGGCGGTCAGGAAGTATACATGCCGTGCCTGAATCCGATCTCCATTTGGGAGGAAACCGGTCGTGCGGCTGATTTCGGTCCCGATATGTTTCGTCTTATGGACCGGAAGAAGCGTTCCGGAGGGGAAGGGGAACGTTACTGCTTAGCACCCACTCACGAAGAAGTGATATGTGATATCGCGCGTAATCATGTCAAGAGTTATCGGGACTTACCCCAAATCTGGTACCAGATTCAGATCAAAATGCGGGATGAACCGCGACCGCGGTCAGGGATGATGCGCACCCGGCAGTTTATCATGAAGGATTCGTACACATTGGATCGTGATGCGGAAGGGCAGGATCACGGCTATCAACTGCATTATCAGGCATATCAGCGTATTTTCGATCGTGCCGGGTTGGATACGTTCGTGGTGGGGGCATCGTCGGGTTTGATGGGGGGGGCTGGTTCCCAGGAATTCATGGTGGAATCGGAATACGGCGAAGATGTCACGGTGCGGTGTGACAAGTGTGGGTATGATGCCAATCTGGAAGTAGCGGCATCCAAAGTCGATCCGGTCACCGGCTCGAAGGTGGATTCCGGTGTCAAGGAGGTAGCCACACCCGATCAGCGCACCATCGAAGAAGTATCGAATTTCCTGTCTATCGAACCCAAGGAACTGATTAAAACTCTGCTGTATATGGTGGATGACAAGCCGGTGATTGCGTTGGTTTCCGGTGAGGATGATGTTAACGAATCCAAGCTGGGTGCGATTTTGGGCGCTCCGTTCCGTCCCGCCAAGCCCCACGAAGCGTTGGAACACATGAAGGCGAACCTTGGATTCCTGGGACCGGTCGGATTACAGACTCCGGTCAAAATCCTAACTGATCAAAGGTTGGAATGCGGGAAGGGACTTACCACCGGCGCCAATAAAGATGATTACCATATCACCGGTGTGGAAGTCGGCAGGGATTTTCAGCCGGATGGATATTACGATCTCCGCACCGTGAAAGCCGACGAGTTCTGCTCGAAATGTGGGAATAAGCTGCGTTTGACACGAGCGATTGAAGTGGGTCACATTTTTAAGCTGGGCACTAAATATTCCCAGGCGATGGGGGCGGTGTTCCTGGATGAGAACGGTGTGGAAAAACCGATTGTAATGGGAAGTTATGGGATTGGTGTCGGCAGGTTGGTGGCGAGTGTGATCGAAAGCAGCCACGACGAACACGGCATCATTTGGCCCCGGTCGATTACACCGTATGATGTTATTATTCTTACGCTTAATCCGTCGGACACCCAAATTTTCGAGATATCCCAATCGCTATATGATTCCTTGCAGGAAAAGGGATTATCGGTGCTTTGGGATGAACGTGATGCCCGTCCCGGCGTGAAATTCAACGATGCCGATTTGATCGGGATACCGCTGCAGATTATCGTGGGCGACCGGTGTCTGAAAACCGGATCATTGGAGATCAAGGTCCGTCGAACCGGTGAGAGAACGCACATTCCCATCGATGAAATTAACGACCGGATTGACGACCTGATGCAGAAAGTCTAATATTCCCCCCGATTCTGCTGACTTTCCCAGAGGGGTGTTAAACGATAATTAAACTTGTAATGTATACTAACAAACGGATTTCGATGTTACCAATTGTCCGGAGGACATAGTTTTGAGTACAGGGCAAAATATGGCGATTACTAAAAAATCAACACCGAGGATTCACGATAAAGTCTCCAAGTTCATGGCAGCCCGGGAAGTCATATCCATGGGGTTGTATCCGTACTTTCGAGCGATAGATTCCGACCAGAACACTCAGGTGAGCATCGGCGGTCAAAAAATTCTGATGATGGGATCGAATAACTACCTTGGCTTGACCAATCACCCTGAGGTGAAGCAGGCTGCGGCGGAAGCTATCGAGCGGTACGGGACTGGATGTGCCGGGTCGAGGTTTTTGAATGGAACCCTCAGGATCCATCTGGAACTTGAAGAAAAATTAGCCGAATTCATGAATATGGAGGCGGTGTTGCTGTATTCCACAGGATTCCAGGTGAATCAGGGAGTGCTGGCTACGTTGATGGGACGGAACAGCTACATTATCACAGATAAATTGGACCATGCCTCGATTATCGATGGAGCGCGGCTTTCTTTTGCCAAGATGGTGAAATTCGAGCATAACGATATTGAGGATTTGGAACGGGTGTTGGAATCCTTGGCGTCGCAGATGAAGCTGATTGTGACCGAAGGCGTGTTCTCCATGGATGGCGACATTGCACCACTGCCGGAAATTGTCAGGCTGGCGAAGAAGTACGATGCAGACGTGATGGTCGATGATGCCCATTCCATAGGGGTGCTGGGACCGAAAGGGGATGGAACTGCTGCTCATTTCGGACTGACAGACCAGGTGGAAATGGTGATGGGCACCTTTTCTAAATCCTTAGCGTCGATAGGTGGATTTGTGGCGGCTTCGGAAGATGTAATCCATTACTTAAAGCACCATTCCCGAGCCTTGATATTTTCCGCCAGTCCGCCTCCAGCGTCGGTTGCTGCGGTATTGAAGGCATTGGAAATTATCATCAGGGAACCGGAACGGCGTGAGAAGTTATGGAAGAACACTCACCGTCTGTGCGAAGGATTGAAGTCCTTAGGTTTTGATACCGCTTTGTCGGAAACGCCCATCATTCCTGTGGTGGTTGGGGATGATTTGCTGGTATTCAAGATGTGCCACCGGCTGCAGGAAGAGGGGGTATTCATCAACCCGGTGGTGTCACCGGCAGTCAATCCCGGGCAAGCGGTGATTCGCTTTTCAGTTATGTCGACTCACGAAGATTCCCATATTGATTTCGCATTGGAAAAGATGGCGCTTGTGGGGAAAGAATTGGGCGTTATCGGAAGCTAACTCCAAATCTAACAGCAGGAATTTTGGGATACAGCCACCCCTCATGGAAATTGAACGTATTGATCCGACCCATCCGAGAGCTATCAAACAATTCCTGACCTTTCCACTTTCCCTGCATCGCGATTCAAAATATTGGATTTGTCCGATCCTATCGGACCAACGGAAATTCCTGCAGCCGGATAGTCCGTTTTTCGAACACGCCGATGGTGAGCTATATTTGGTGCGGGATTCCGGGAAAATCGTTGGTCGAATTGGGGCGGTGGTGAACCATCGGTATAACGAATTCCAGCAGGAAAAAACCGGATTCTTCGGCTTCTGGGAATGTGTGAACGACCAGGCGGTGACGGACATATTGTTGAATGCTGCTGCGGATTATCTGCGTTCACAGGGGATGGAACGCATGCGCGGTCCCGCCAGTTTTTCCACCAATGAAGAATGTGCATTGTTGGTGGAGGGATTCGACTCCTATCCGGTGCTGATGATGCCTTATAATCCGCCGTATTACATTGATTTGTTGGAAGGGTTCGGATGTAAAAAGGCGATGGATTTACTCGCCTACAACCTTGAGCGGACGGCGATGTCGGAACGGGTTGAACGGGGAGCGAAGCTATTGGAAAAGCGGCTTTCGATTACCGTCAGATCGTTCAACAAGAAAAAATTTTGGGAAGAAGCCAAGCGGATATTGGAGGTGTATAATCAAGCTTGGACGAAGAACTGGGGTTTTGTGCCCTGGACGGAGCGAGAATTTTTCCATCTCGCCAAAAACATGAAGACTATGGCGGATTTGGATATGATTTTCATCGCAGAGGATGGTGACCGACCGGTGGGATTCAGCTTGGCGTTGCCGGACGCCAACCAGGCATTGAGGCATATTAAGGGTCGGATCACTCCCTTAGCGTTGACAAAGTTGTTGAATTATTCGCGTAAGATCAACGTGGTGCGGATTTTGGTGATGGGAGTGATCAAAGAATACCGCAACCGGGGAATCGACACCTTATTTTACTATAACACCGGAAAAACTGCGACCGTCAAGGGGTACCATTCGGGGGAAATATCCTGGATTCTCGAAAGCAATATGGAGATGACCCGGGCTGCGGAAAAAATGGGCGCAAAGCCCTACAAGCGGTATCGGTTCTATGATTATCTTTTGTAAACATTTAAATCATAGTTCCACGCAAATCTGCAATAAGAAACATAAATAGAAGATATACACTAGATAATTCTTACTGAGAATAGTGAGATGCAAAAGACATATAGTCGACAACAGTCCCTTTTTCCTAATACTACTGCCAAGTTTCCATCGACTCGGTATCAAGGTAGTAAATCTAAAATAGTAGACTGGATGTGGGAACAAATTTCAGAATATAATTTCTCAAGCTGTTTAGACGCTTTTGGGGGAACAGGTTCCGTAGCCTATCGTTTAAAACAAGAAGGAAAACAAGTAGCTTACAACGACTTACTTAGATTTAATTATCAATTTGGTTTGGCACTAATTGAGAATAATAACGTTAGGTTGAATTCAGAGGAAATTAATTGGATTCTTCAAAGACACCTTGATACTGATTATCCTAGCTTCACTCGTGATAATTTTAAAGATATTTATTATACAGACGAAGAAAATTCATGGATTGATCAGACAATTACTAACATTCGAAAACTCGAAAATCCTTACAAATTTGCATTAGCATTTTTTGCTCTTTGTCAAGCTTGTATAATAAAGAGACCTTATAATTTGTTTCATAGAAAGAACCTATATTTGCGATTTGCTGATGTTGAGCGATCATTTGGAAATAAAACCACATGGGATAAACCTTTTAAAGATTGGTTTAGACTATTTATAACTGAGGTAAATAATGCAGTTTTCAGTAATGACCAGGACTGTCGCTCTTTGAACTTTGATGTCTATGAAGTGCCAGATCAGTACGACTTAGTCTACATCGATACACCATATATTACGCGAAAAAGTGTATCGGTAGATTACTATTGGTTTTATCATTTTCTTGAGGGTTTGGCAATGTATGAACAATGGGGAGAGCATATTGATTTTGAATCAAAGCATCGAAGATTAAAACCAATAAAGAGTGATTGGGTTCAGAAAAATCGAATACATATTGCTTTTGATAGGATATTTAAGAAATTCGCAGATAGTATTTTAGTTATATCATATCGTAGTGATGGGATTCCCTCTGAAGCTGAATTAGTTTCAATGCTTAGGAAATATAAGCCTAGTGTCAGAGTTGAGCATTTTGGGCAATATAAATATGTTCTTTCTAAAAATTCACAATCTAGTGAAATATTGATAATCGGATACTAACAATTTGGGAGAAATCATGAAAGCACAAGATTTTAAAAACGACATACATGACTATCTTGATGAATTGTATGGGATATTATCAACGGAAACCGGTGACTGGGTAATCAAAGGATTTATAGATGTATTTTGTAATATTTATACCGTTTCCGTCGACACTAAAGTAGTTTCAAAGATTATTGAGTTGATGTTATATCCGTTAATCTCGAAATTTGCAGTTGAGAAAAATTATAAAATGGTTCCTAGTTCATATCAAAACCATTATCCTGATGTTTCATTTATAGCAAATGATGGAACCAAGTTTGCATTGGATTTTAAAAGCACATACCGTAAAAGCACAACTACAGTGAATGGTTTTACTTTGGGTGCTTTTACTGGTTATTTTAGAAATCGGGATTCCAAAAAAAATATTACCTTTCCTTATTCTGAGTATAAAGCTCATTTTGTACTTGGTATCATCTATAGTCGAAATGAAATTAAGCCTGATGAAGGTGAAATACACAAATTAGACAATCTTCATAACATTACTTCAGTCGTAAAGGATTTTTCTCTTCTACTTCAAGAAAAATGGCAAATAGCATGTGAAAAACCAGGAAGCGGAAACACCAAGAATATTGGTTCAATCAAAGATATAAATAAATTGATAAACGGCGAAGGTCATTTTACAAAGTACAATAAGAAAGTATTTGATGACTACTGGATGAATTATCTGACTAATGATATGGCGAAAGCGATTGATTCCAATATTCCATACAAGAATCTTGAAGAGTACTGGCGATGGAAAAGTCGATAATAAATAAAGAAATTACTGACACTTGAGAGAATTATATGTTTTCTAAAGTATTATCAGCAGCGGTATTGGGGATCGACGGTTATATTGTCCAGGTTGAAGCGCACCTGGAAACCGCGACAGTGAAATTTATTACCGTCGGATTGCCTGATAATGCCGTCAAGGAAAGCAAGGAGCGGGTCAGCGCTGCCATCAAGAATTCCGGATATCGATTTCCCAACAAGAAAGTTACCATAAACTTAGCGCCGGCTGATATCCGCAAGGAAGGCACCGCCTTTGACCTGCCGATGGCTGTCTGTATCTTGGCGGCTTGCGGCGAATGTTCCCAGGACCGGTTGAAAAAGTTCGTCATCATGGGGGAATTGGCTTTGGATGGTGAAGTTCGACCGGTACATGGGGTGCTACCCATGTCGTTGGAAGCACGCAATGCCAACATGCAGGGGATCATCGTGCCGGAAACCAATGCACATGAAGCGGCGATTGTGGATGGTATCAACGTGTTCCCGATGGAAAGCTTGATGGACGTGGTGGATTTCCTGAACGGGGAAGTTGAAGTGTCGCCCTTTACGGTGGATATCAATTCGGTATTTTCACAGTATCAGGAATATCACATCGATTTTTCGGAGGTCAAGGGACAGGAACATGTCAAGCGGGCGTTGGAAGTGGCGGCTGCCGGTAGTCATAATGTGTTGATGGTCGGACCGCCCGGGTCAGGGAAGACCATGTTGGCGAAACGAATGCCCACCATTTTACCTGATTTGGATATCGATGAAGCGTTGGAAACTACCAAAGTGTACAGCGTAGCAGGGAAATTGCCGATGGGGACGTCGCTGTTGGCAACCCGACCGTTCCGAGCCCCACACCATACCATTTCCGATGCCGGTTTGATCGGCGGTGGCAGGATTCCCAGGCCCGGTGAGGTGTCCTTAGCCCATAATGGGGTATTATTCTTAGACGAATTGCCGGAATTCCACAGAAATGTGCTGGAAGTATTGCGGCAGCCCATGGAGGATGGCAACGTGGTGTTGTCAAGAGCGTCGGTGTCGCTCAGTTATCCTGCCAATTTTATGTTGGCGGCAGCCATGAATCCATGCCCCTGTGGGTATGCTACCGATCCGCTCAAGGGATGTAAGTGCAATTCCATGCAGATGCAGCGGTATCGATCCAAGATTTCCGGTCCCTTACTGGATCGTATAGATATTCATATAGAGGTGCCCAGTGTCCGCTGGAAGGAATTGTCATCGGATCGGTCGGGAGAACCGTCATCGGTGATTAAGGAGCGAGTGGAGATGGCGCGATTGATCCAGCGGCAGCGCTTCGAACGCCATAAAGGGTTGTACTGCAATGCGGATATGGAACCCAAGCAGTTGGATAAGTACTGCAAACTGGATGACGAAAGCATGAGTCTGCTGCGTCAAGCCATTACCAGTTTGGGTTTGTCGGCAAGAGCTTATCATCGCATCCAGAAAGTGGCTCGGACTATCGCCGACCTGGAACAATCCGAAAACATCAAGTCCAATCACATTTCCGAAGCCATCCAGTATCGTAGCATGGATCGTGAAGAGTGGGAGATATAATTTTGTGCAATTCTATCAAACCTAATTCTGCGGCTTCTTGAAATCAAAGTTTAACAAAGGAGTTCTCATGAAAGAGAAAATGTTGATTACGTTTCTGTGTGCCATTCTGCTTGTAATGGTGACCACTGTATGGGCGAATCCATACAAGGAAAAGGAAGTCTCCGATCAAATTAAAACGACGGACAGCGATAGGGCGCCCGTAATGTCTCCGTATCGTGCGCCTGCTCCTGCCCCGTTCGCTTTAGATGAGTTGATCTGGTCAGTCAAAGCCAACATGCCAACAGCCAGATATAGCGGCGCTACTGGCACCTATGGAGGGGAGCTTTTTGTGAGCCACGGTCGAAGATCCGACGCCGTTCCCTACAACACCAGTGTTGTGGAAGCCTATAATCTTTCCGCGGATACCTGGCGGACTGATCCAACCCCCGGTCCCACTGCACGTCGAATGGTGGCTGGTGGGGCGATGTATGAAGGCAATTTTCTCTACGTCGTCGGCGGACGTGCGGAACCCTCCACCACAGTGGGAACCCTCGAAATCTATGACATGTCCACAGACACATGGACCACCGGACCACCTTGTACACCTCGTTGGGCACATGCTGGTGCTGTCCTTGGCGGATATGTCTATGTCTTCGGTGGTACGCCTGCGACAACGACCCAACGCTATAACATCGCATCCGGAACCTGGGAGAGTCTTGCTTCCATGCCAAATCCTGCCGGGTGGCTTTCCGGAGCTGCGGCTGCCGGAAAAGTCTACGCCATCGGTGGATCTGGTACTGAAACAGTCATGAGGGAGTATGATCCCGCCACCAACACCTGGACATTGAGAGCCCCGATCCCTCATGGTCGTTTATACGCCCGATCTGTGGGTGTCAACGATCTTGTCTATGTCGCTGGTGGAGACCAAGCCGGCAATAGCGTAGATGTTTACGATCCCGCCACCAATACCTGGGTCGCTGAAACTAACATGCCTAACATTATTTCGTGGCAGCAAATGGGGCATGACGCCGGTTCTGTTTTTGTCATCGGTGGTTCCCCCACCTCGACACCTGTCGTCTATCAAAGTCAAAACTGGCAAGGAACCTTTGGAGTAGTAGGTCAACCAGCCGCCGTTTCTGATCTGGAAGCGATTGCCGGTGCTGCAGGTGCCTTATCCTGTTCGCTGTCTTGGGTGAATCCAACCTTAGACGCTCTGGGTAATCCCCTGACAGAACTGCTCGGCATCCGAATCCTCCGTGACGGCACACAGATCGCTGATCTAACCCCGGCAGGAATCGGTGCTGCTATGGAGTATGCAGATGCTGCCATCCCTGAAGCCGGACAATACTCCTACACCGTATATGGTTATAATACCGGTGGTGATGGTCTCCAGACCGGCGTGTCTCTTTGGATCGGACCGGACGTGCCAAGTAACGTCACTAACTTGGTCATGACACCGGGTGCCAACTTTGAATTGGAAGCTACCCTGACATGGGTTAATCCCACAGAGGGCGCTCATGGTGGTTTCTTTCCCGGTATCACGGGTTACACTATCTTTCGTGATAGCGATGAAGGTCATTCCGCAACTTTTGATCTGCCCGGCACACATACCACCTATTTTGACGATTCCGTTCCCGATCCGGACTACTATTGGTACGAGGTCACCCCTTATAACGCCAGCGGTGACGGGCTGACTGCCACTTCCAATACCGCCTATATCGGCATTCCGGAAATTTGGACATGGGAAGAGGTAACCTACGTTTGGAATGACATTTCCACAATCGGTACCAACGCAGGACTCACCTCTGACGATCAGAACGTAGGACCATTTCCCTTGGGATTCGACTTCGAGTTCTTCGGTGGAACCGTTTTTACTTCCATCCGCTTATGTTCCAATGGTTGGCAGTCGTTTACTTCAACAGTGACCACCTACTCAAACGTGGCGATTCCAAGTACTGCGGAACCGAATAACTTGATTGCATCCTTCTGGGATGATTTGAACCCAAGTACAGCAGGTACTGCGTACTACTATTTCGATGCTACTGCCAACACCTTCACCATCCAATACGATGGCTTTGCTTACTTTGGCGCTGCTGGTAATGTTACCTTTCAGGTTGTCCTGGATGGAGATGACAACACCATTACCTGCTATTACAACTCTAACACCGGTGTAAACAACAGTTGTACTGTGGGGATTGAGAATGCGGCTGGTGATGATGGCATTCAGGTTTGTTACAATGGTGCCGGGGCTTTTATTCCCACTAACAATACCGCCATCCGATTTAATCCGCCTCTGCCACCTTTAATGGGAACCCTTGAAGGGTATGTATATGAGGAACAAGCCCCGCAGGAACCGCTTGAAGGCGCATATGTAGTAATTCGTTCCGATACCGGATACACCGATGTCACCGGTTTCTATCATATAGAAAACATCTACATAGGTACTACTAGCGCTACTGCCCGTGCATTCGGGTATAATTCGGTCATAGAATCTGTCGTGATAGCCAATGACAGCACCACCACTATGGATTATTACCTGACACAACCCATCATCGATGTGGATATAAGTTCGATCGATTTGGCAATACCGGCGAATTTCCCCCATGATGAGGAGTTTAACATCTTCAACAACGGCAACGGTCCCCTGGATTTCGACATCACAATTCTCGGTGCCGGCACCGACTGGGGTGTGGATGAAACGGATGAACCCTGGCTATCAGCGGTTCCGGATCAAGGAACGGTAGCACCGGGTGATTCGCAGACGATTATCCTGTCGTTCTTGATGCCGGATACCGCTAACGTGGGTGATTTCTATCAAGCCGATCTCGTGATCGATAACAACACCATCATACCCCAGATCATCATCCCTGTCGAAGTGACAATTATTATCAATGCTGTTACCGGGGATGAAGCGATATTGCCCACGGAATTTGCACTGTACCAGAATTATCCCAATCCCTTCAACCCGACTACTACCATTTCCTATGATGTGCCGGTGCAAGGACTGGTACAGGTAGAGGTGTTCGATGTATTGGGTCGAAAGGTAACCACGTTGGTGAATGGGGCAATGGATGCCGGCAGGTATCATATCGCATGGAATGCAAGAGAAATGCCTTCAGGTATCTATTTCTGCCGGATGCAGGCGGAAAGTTTTCATCAGGTTCGGAAGGTTGTGTTGCTAAAATAACTAAGTAAATGTAATGGCGAAAACGCCTAACATGGAGAATCCTTTAGACCGGGAAGAAATGACCTTGGCGATTATCCGTGCTACCATCGATCGTGATTGCAGGCGGATAATCGCCAAAGAGGTCACCCGGGATGAAGCGTTGAAGTTGATCGATAAGAATCGCAAAGAACTGGAACCGTTGATCGGCGACCGTATCCATGTATACGATCTGGTAATCGTCCCCCGGTTCCATCGATTAATTGAGCAGTTCCTGACCGAGAGCGATAACGAATAATTCATTTGGTGATCTCATGGACACCATGGCAAAAATATTTAAGCACTGCACCAGCGAATACCCTTCCAATGATGCGCTGTTATGGAACGGGAAAACCGTAACCTACCGTGAATTTGGCGAGGCAACGTTACGGCTGGCGAATTCCCTGTTAAATCTGGGGATCGGCAAGGGTGATCGTATCGTCATGATGCTGCCCAATATCCCGCAATTCCCCATAGTGTATTATGCGGCATTGATGATTGGTGCGGTGGTGGTGCCCATCAACATCATGTTCAAGCACCACGAAATCGCTTTCCTTTTGGATGATTCTGAAGCGAAGGCGATCATCGCCTGGGATGGATTCGCTGGGGAAGTGTTGCGTGCCGTCAGCGGCATGGAAGCTCTGAAGCACATCATTTTCTTAGGAGATCAACGGTTTGAAAATACCGGTGACCTCACGGAATTAATCGCCAACGGTTCCACCGATGAGATCCCGGAAGAGATCAGCAGTGATGATGTCGCGCTGGTATTGTACACATCCGGCGTCACCGGACGACCCAAAGGCGCCGAGATTACCCATTTTTCCGTCACGCGTCATCTCCTCGAAACCCAGGAAATATTCCGCTTTTCGCATGACGACCGTTTCCTGACGGTGCATCCACTATTTCATCCCATGGGTCAGGCAATGGCGATGAATGTGGGATTGGCGGCGGGGGCGTTATTGATACTCCATCCTCGTTTTCATCCCGGAGACATCTTAAATGCGATCCAGGATAGGAAGGTTACTGTATTCCTGGGGGTACCTTCTATGTACCGTTTGATCATGAAATTCCCGTCCCTGGATAAATTCGATGTATCCAGCCTGCGGTATGCGATCTCCGGGGGGAGCGCTTTTCCACAGGAGCTGATGGAACAGTTCGAAGTGGGGTTCGAAGCACCCTTGTTAGAAGGTTATGGCTTGTCGGAAGCTTATTCGTTTGTGACGGTCAATCAGATGAAACGTGGGCGATTGGCGGGATCGGCGGGACTCTCGATTCCTGGGGTGGAAGTCAAGATTTTCGATGGCAACGACCAGGAAATGGCGATCGATGAAGTGGGAGAAATCGTGGTGCGGGGACCTACCATGATGCGGGGATACCTGAATCGCCCGGAAGTCACCAGAATCGCATTACGTGACGGATGGTTGCACACCGGTGATGTTGGCAGGATCGATTTTAGCGGTTACTTGCACATCATGGATCGAACCAACGATGTGATTATTAAGAGCGGCTTTAAAATCTTCCCCCGGGAGATCGAAACCGTGATTGATGGATTGCCGCACGTCCGGGATGTGGCGGTGATTGGTATCCCTGATGAGGAAACCGGTGAGGAGATCAAAGCCTGTGTGGTGTTGAAACCCGGCGCTCAAATTACTTCCGGCGAAATTCAGGAATACTGCCGGGAGAGGATAGCGCCGTACAAGAGCCCCAAATTGGTACGCTTTTACCGGGAGTTACCCAAAACCGCTACCGGTAAAGTGATGAAGGAAGAACTTCGCGGCGCATGACAGTGTATTACGATCTCATACTTACATCTGGTTTCTCGACGTATGACTTGACATAACACGGAGTGGGTCATGAGGATAATGTTAAAGTCATTGTTGATAGTGTTATTGTGCTTAACCGTGGTCATGGCGATTGCCGCCGGCAAGAAAAGCCGGTTTGTGACCGAAGACGGGGTAGAGATTATCGGCAGCATGTGGATACCGGAACAGGATCAATCGCCTACCGTAATCTTGCTGCACATGTTGGGGAAGACGCGGGCTGACTGGGATGACATGGCTCAGAGTTTGGTCAACAAGGGATATGCGGTGGTGAGTATTGACCTGCGCGGGCATGGGGAATCCACTAAGCAGGATGGTTCCACTATCGATGTCCTCCAGTTCACCGAAGATGATTTTCAGAACATGGTGATGGATGTCGAGGCAGTGCTAAAGGTGTTGCGAAAAGACGTGCGAATTGATAGCACACGGATCGCCATAATCGGAGCCAGTATCGGCGCTAATGTGGCGTTACAAGCGGCAGCCGCCGACCCACAGATTCCGGTAGTGGTACTGTTGTCACCCGGGAAAATTTACCGGGGCATTCGCACCGATACCGCCCTGTTGGATTACGGGAAACGTACTATCCTGATCGCGGCATCGGATGAGGACGAATACGCCGCTAATTCATCGCGGTACTTGAGGGAATTGGCTCAGGGGTACAGCAAATTGTTGATGTACAATATGATCGGGCACGGCACCGAAATGTTTAACGCTGCTACCGATCTGGAAACTGAGATCTTCGACTGGTTAGATGCCTATTTACAATAGGATGGGCGGATAACGGCAGCGCTGGTGGGATGTACTAAATGTATTAGTTTAGGGGCTGCCGGCGGTACAAAGTTAATAAAAAACACTTGCCTTTCGGGTAAAAAGTTATTATATTTCGACCTTTGCGAATTCTGCGCGATTCCCGCTCTTTGGAGCGGGTTAATGGATCTAACACCTTGTTTGAGGCGGCGTAGCTCAGCTGGTTAGAGCAGTGGAATCATAATCCACGTGTCGGGGGTTCGAGTCCCTCCGCCGCTACCGATATCTAAATGTAATCAGGGGAAAATAATGCTCCTCCGGAGATGGATCTGATAACCGCAATCCCTCTTTGGAGGAGTTTTCTTATCGCGAATATACAACCTAATGTCACCCATCACCCTATTCTGTCATCCCGGACCCCTTCTTTGTCATCCCCGCGCAGGCGGGGATCCAAGATCTTGTTTTATTTTAACAGCAAAGCTTTTTGTCTATACTCCTTCCCATTCGCTGACATTTGGAAGATATAGATACCGGAAGCCAGGGAGCTTGCATCCCAAAATACTCGATGGGCTCCCGGGGAAAGAGGGGTGAAGTCAAATTGATCGACACGCTGTCCTAAGATGTTGTAGATGATGATCTTGATCTCGGATTGGGTAGGAATTGTGAAGGGAATTACCAATACGTTGTTGAAGGGGTTAGGGTAAGGCGGGAGTAGGACGAAGTCCTGGTGTAGAGATCAGGAGTTAGGGCTTAGATTGGGGAATTTGCATATCTTTCATCCCAAGATCGGCATAGGGACCACCATAAGCACCCATGTCACTCCGGGACACAGCGGGATTGCTGTTAGAAAGAACTGTATCGCCAGAACCGAGACATGGTGAATTCCACTTAAGGTGATAGTAGTTATCATCACCATAGCTTTCTATAAACCTTGGATCAGACAGGACTCGACCAGTATAGTCACCAGGATTGTTACAAATGCCAACACCGGTATCATAGAAACAGCTATATAGCAAATCAATGGGATTGCCAAACGGAGGAGGAAGAACTCTTACACAAAGACTATCACAGTCTGTGAATATATTATTTCTTAAGTCGCTGCCACCGAAGCCAGACAGAAAGTAAATTCCATGACAATCATCTCCGGTACTATCAATTACATTGTTGATAAACACTCCGATGTCACCTTCACAGTAAATCCCGTGGCTTTTGTTTTTTGCAAATATATTGTTTTCGATCTCAATCTCAGGATTGTGCATGTACATTCCAGTACTGCAGTCGACCACATAGTTATTCTTGACTTCAGAATCTTCATCGCTATAGTAAATTTTTATCCCGTGATCGCAATTGCTAATCGTATTGTATCTCACTTTAACATCAGGATAATCGCGAAAAGTCACTCCTGGACCGGAATTATCGTGGATGTAGCAGCTATCAACTACCACCTGACAATCATTTCTACCTTGTATGACACCATCTGCGACGTTAAAAGCAGCCCTTGGATCACCACCATAACGAATTTCGCAGTTTTTTAGAGTCATAGTGGCAAGATTCCCTTGAATACCCAACGCGATTAGGGCTCCCCAAAAGCCAGAGTACTCATGTTGCGGGATGTCGGCAGTGAAAATGACTTGATCACCTGTGGAATTACCCGCAGTCAACACACCATTGACAGTGATGTCATAATCACCATCAAACTGTACTACGCAACCTTCCTCAATGATAAGTGTACTGTCTTGGTGTACCCAACAACTGTCGACAATATGATGAGTATCAGTATTGTACCAGGTTCCATATACTTCATCCTGGTGGTCAATAGCAAATGCGCTAAATGTAGCGACTAGGATTGCCTCTGCTATGATTATTGCTCGATGTAACATGATACACCTCCAAATATTTTTAGTAGTTTTCACTTACTTTAGAAATAAGACTTTTCGGTTAAATTCTTTATCACCGGAGATTAGCTGGATGATATATAAACCGGAAGCGCACGAGTTGGAATTCCAGACCACTCGATGTGTTCCCGGAGAAAGAGGAGGGAATGTGAACTCCTGGACCTTTTGACCCAGGATGTTGTAGATGTTGATGATCACCTCCTTTTCAACAGGTATAGTGAACGGGATAATCAAAACACTGTTAAAGGGATTAGGATAAGGTGGGAGTAATGCAAAATCAGTTGGAAGCGGTTTTTGTCGTTGGGAAAGGACGGGAACGTAAGGATAGCTTTCTCCCCAGGGACCGCCCCAGCAGCCGATATCATTTCTAGTACTGTCAGGATCGTAAAAAAATGGATCTGGGTCTCCAGCATCTATACAGGGGGAACCAAGTGATAAGCGAAAATCGATGGTGTCCTGAACCACGGGATTGAGAAATATATTAGTAGTATCACCAAAGCAATTAACCAAATCACTGTCATTGCCAAAGAAATCGTTATAGCTGAGATCGAGTATCTGAGGATTACCATGTCGTACTCGAACACCAAAATGATTATTCAAGAAGATGTTATTTTTAATGGAAACTCCATCCTCGGGAACATAGAAGCTGATCCCTGTCTCGGTTCTGTAGAAAACATTGTTGCTGATCAAAATGCTATCCCCACCGGAAGAAGACATTCCAGTATGGCAAATAAAGATATTATTTGCAACGATCCCAGAAGAACCATTCATATAATCCACGCCGGTGTCTGTCTGGATTACTCTATTCCCGATAAATTCCAACCAGCTTCCGAACTCGGCACGTCCATATCCGCCTCCGATTAAAACGCACTTTTCGACCACACCCTGAGAGCTATGACGAAAATCAAAGTGCGATCCTGTCGAACCGGAATCGAAATACTCTGAATAGGTATTGGCGAGTGTGGCAGATGAGGAAACCACCCTTACAAAGGTATTTGCCAAATTATGATGTATCAGACTTTCGCAACTGTCCACCAGGACCCAGGAATTGTTATCTACATAGACCCCAAAACGACTATCTACGATTTCGGTATGTTTGACGATCACATTGCTTTGAGAATCCGCCACGACTCCATAATAAGGATTTAAGAGATGGGCAAACTCGATATGAGATGTGTCAGTTTCCGAACCAATGCATTGAATCCCCCGCCAGGCACGAAGGAGGGAATCCCCAAATTCCGGGACAAAACGGATACTGTCCTCTGGGGTTCCAACCGCGTGTAAGCTACCTCTGACTACTATTCGCCGTCGCAAATCTTGAATCTCATGCCATTGAAACCTTATCTCCACCCCTGGCTCGATCCGCAGATTGTCCCCTGCCGGGACAATTACATCCTCTACTACCATATAAGGTGACTGCTCCAATGTCAAAACACCTGTCACTTCCCCCCCTATGATGGTATAATGACTAATCAACACATTAACTTCCTGGGAATCCCGTTGTGCCAAGCCGTCTTCCACCCACACCCCAAACGTGAAATCTTCCTGATTATTGGGCACTCTGCCGGATAAAAAGGCAGTATTTTCTACAAAATCCATCACAGGATAGACCCGGTATAGCCATCGTGGCAACCCCCAGAATCCAAACCGCAAAGGACCGTTATCGTCGGTAGCTTGTGCGGTATAACGCAGCTTTGTGCCCCTCTGCACATTTACTACTGCAGGTGATATTAATACTGGCGGCTGGTCGATCAGTTGATCGAAATAATAGGCTCCCATGTCAGCTCGAGTACTATCGGGATCCATCGGCGACTCCGGATCTCCGGCATCGATACAGGGGGAATTGGCTTGCAGTCGATAATCAAACGGATATCCACCCCGCAATAATGGATCTACAAAAATATTCCCAGTATCCAGTTCGCAATTATATGTTACTGCGTTCACTTGATGAAAGTCGTTGTACTTGATATCAAATGAACGGGAAGATGAACCA
>CBDVBD010000022.1:0-30799 GCA_965372135.1 uncultured bacterium
TAAATAAGAGAGAGATTTAAGGTTGTGCTTGGAAGAAAAATAAGTAAAATAAACTGTTCCTAAAAAAATAATAAAACTAATAAATAATTGAGGTATTTCCAAGAGGACTTTCGTAAGCAAACATTGTGTCATCCGCACACCAACTGAAATCCTTTTGGTCTTCGGGACCAATGTATATTACAGAATCCCATTGTGTCCCTACATTCCGCAATGCAACATCCATCCCTATCGTAGAATCGTCGGTAATACTGTAGACCAACCAATTGCCGTCATGGCTGTACATGGGCCATTGCTCGCTTCGATAGGGAGTGTTGGTGATGTTTTCCAATTCCCCTCCGTAAATAAAACCCCGGTACAAATCCCAATGAGCGGCGGGGGGTGCTTCCTTCATGGATAGCAAGAAATGTGAACCGTCAGGCTCCCAGCAAAAAGAATGTACCCCTGAATCCGGTGTGTTGGAATACAACACTTCCAATGGCACTCCATGTTGAATATCCAATAGTCCAATGTGCCCTACATCATGGGAGAACCTCCGATAACTTACTGCAATCTGACTGCCATCGGGACTGTATTGTAATCCCCCATCCAAGAATTCCAGATTCTGATGTGTCAATTGTATTAAAAGCTCACCGGTGGCATTGCAGGGAATCAATAATAAACACACGGCGGCAACCAGCACAACACAGAAGATAAATCCCCCGAATCTATATGTGATATGAACATGGAATGTCGCATTCAACGCCGGTTTCCCACGGTATGTCATCCAATATCTCCTAATTTCGCTAGTCCTTTTAACCATTAACGTATTCTGTAAAGGCTGAACGTCCATTGGCGTTATTAATAAATTACGAAAATTATTCCCGAATGTCAACAATTTTTAAGGAAACAGGTTTCGATTAACTGCCATAAACAATCCTACAAATATCAATCAATTATCCAAGAATACCGGATTTAGCTCATACTCCGCCATTCATATTATCGGCAGAAATATTTTTACCTGTACAATAGATGAAGAAATACCATAAAAGCACTTGATTTTCCCTGGAATAATCCATATATTAATTCAAATATACCCGTAATTGTACGGGTGGTGTTGTATTTCTAACCAGCATTGTGAGGCAATCATGAAAACAAGAGCATCGAATCGACATCTGAGCATCGGGATACTACTGCTCTGCATCATTTGTGGAACTGTCACTTCCTTGGCGGAACCACTGGAACTGCGATCCAGGCAGTTTTACCCTCCCGACGACGTCATCACCGAATGGAATGCGTTGCGGAGTTCCGCTGCGGAAACCGCGGTACACGCCTTGATTCAATTAGATCAAAAACTGACTCCTGAACGACTATCCATACTAAATGCAGCCGGGATTGAACTACATGCCCCCATTCCAACCTATGGATTCCTGGCAACCATTCCCATCGCCTTGACCTCATCGGACCTGAGCAACCTGGACATCCGATATGTGGGTGAAATCCTCGCCGACGATAAAATCCACCCCCGCCTGAAAGAAGGCAGGTTCGGCGACTGGAGTATCTATACCCAGGATCGGCGAATCATTGCGGTATCGTTTTTCAATGACATCTCCCCGGATATCCTGTCCATCGCAGCCGAATTCAATGCCGAAATCGGACCCCACATCCAAAGCACTCACACCTGGATACTGGCGGTTTCGCCGGATTATATATTCGATCTCGCAACCCTTGACGAAGTGAAATGGATCGAGGAACTCCCGCCCCCCATGTCGACTACCAACGACATAGCGCGGCTTCGCACTCATGCCGAACAAGCCCAAGCACCTCCCTACAACCTCAGTGGTGACGGCGTAGTAGTCTGTGTATATGACGGGGGCATGGTGGATCAAACCCACAACGACTTTGGTGGTCGTGTCACGTACCTTGAGGGAACTGGCGCTGCCAGCCATGCCACACACGTGGCAGGCTCAGTGGGAAGTTCCGGGCAATTGAATGGCGGCTTGTATCGGGGAATGGCGCCCGAAGTGGAAATCCTCAGCTACGAATATGAAGCCTGCATCCCCTATTGCCTGTACAATTCCCCCCAGGATATCGAAGAAAACTACGGTCAAGCTCTTAACAATCAGGGCGCCCATCTCTGTACCAATTCCATCGGATCCAATATCGCCAGCAACGGCTATGATTGCGATTGGGAAGGTGATTATGAGATTACCTCCCAATTGATTGATGAAATCGTCACCGGCTCTCTTGGCGATCCTTTCATTATCCTATACGCTGCAGGAAATGAACGCGGTCCCGGAACCTGCGGAACCACCTATGAAACATTAGGCGTCCCTGCTGGTGCCAAAAACATCATTACTGTCGGCGCCACCGATGATAACGACAACATCAGCAGCTTCACCTCCTGGGGTCCTCCCGACGATGGTCGCCTGAAACCCGATGTCAGTGCACCAGGCGTCAATATCTATTCCTGCCAGCCCGGAAACAGCTATGGGAACATGAGCGGTACTTCCATGGCGACGCCGGTCACCGCGGGTTGCGTCGCGTTGATGATGGAAAAATTCCACCTGATGTTTTCCCCCACCTACCGACCGCTGCCTTCCACCGTAAAAGCTCTACTGTGCGTATCGGCGGATGATTTAGGAAATCCCGGACCCGACTTCCAATTCGGTCATGGTCGTATTAACGTGGAAAATGCCGTCATCTATATAGAACAATATGGTTTCATGGAAGGGGAAATCGCTCAGGCGGAAACCCTCACTACTACCATCCAGGTAGCGTCCGGTCTATCCGAACTGCATGTGATATTGGCATGGGATGACCCCGCTGCGGTTCCGCTGTCGACCCCAACCCTTATCAACGATCTCGACTTGCGGATTCTATCGCCCACACTTACTGAATATCTCCCTGCAACCCTCGATCCGTCAAATCCTGGCTCTCCTGCTTCAATGGGACGTAATTCAGTGGATAATGTAGAGAACACGGCAATCCCGAATCCCGACACTGGTGAATGGACCGTGCAGGTTATCGCCTTTGACATCCCCGGACCACAGCTGACACAAACCTACTCCCTGGCAAGCAATATCCCCTTATTGACCGGCATCGGCACCATATCCGGGGTGATCTCGGATTCCGCAACCGGCGCTCCCTTGGAAGGCTGGGTGGAGGTTTCCGGAGGTCCCCAGGTTGCCAATGCAAATTCCAGTGGTGAATATTCCTTGTACTTGCCTGGAGATTCCACCTATACACTAATCGCACATCAATATGGATACCTGGCTCGAGAAGCCACGGTGTACTTACCCGCAGGCGGCACAGTTACCCAGGATTTTGCGCTACCGGCAGGATCCGTGGGTTATGTGACCGGGCATGTCTATAATCAATTCAACACACCTTTGGATAGTGCATCAGTTGAAGTGCTCAATACGCCGTTGGCTCCGGTAGTAACCGATCCCACCGGTGCATACTCTCTGACTTTACCAGGCGGAGACACCTATACTATACGTGCCAGTTACCTGGGTTTTGAAACTGAGGAATCCGTATTTGTGGTCGAGGATAGCACCGTTATTGTTGATTTCACTATCTCTATTTCTTGGGTTTATCCTACCGGTCCCGACAATTACGGATACATAGCTTACGACAACCATGAAGGGGAAAATCCCGCTGTGTATGATTGGGTGGAAATCGACCCTGATTCCGGTGGTCTGGGAACCGTGGTGACACTGGAAGATGACGAAACCGTACAAATCGAATTACCATTCGCGTTTCGGTATTATGGAGTAGAGTACGATACCCTTTCTATCTGCTCCAACGGATGGGTCGCCTGTGGTTATACTATCGATTTCGACTGGTCAAATACCCCGATTCCGGATCCGGACGGTCCCGCAGCCATGATCGCACCGTTCTGGGAAGACCTGCTGCCTTGGGAAACCGGATCGCCGCCCGCCACGGAAGGAACGATTGCCTACTGGTATGATCAGGCTAACGATCGCTTTATCGTGGAGTATGACCATGTCCAGCAGTGGGCGCCTGAATCGGCGGTCGAAACCTTTGAGGTTATCCTCTACGATCCGATTGCCTATCCCACCCAGACCGGCGACGGAAATATCTTGTTCCAATACAAAGTAGTGGCGGATCCCAGCGAATGCGGAGTGGGTATCGAAAACCATACCGAAACTGATGGCTTGCAGCTCTTAAACGATGCTGTCTATGATTCCACCGCTTGGCCCCTCGAGTCTGGATTGGCGATTTTCTTTACCACCGGAGAAGTAGTCGGATTGGGCAGCATAGCGGGACAGGTGACGTTACATCCTTCAACCGATCCTACTCAGGTAGTAGTTACCGCGTCCGGGCAATCCACCAATCCCGCTTCCAACGGCACCTACCAATTAGACCTGGTGCCGGTGGGAACCACTATCGCCACAGCCACATTAACCGAATACGAAAACGGCATCGCAACCGGCTTTGAAGTATTCCTCGATTCTCTGACCGAAAACGTGGACTTCGAGATGTGGCGCCTCGATCCGCCCACCAATCTCCAAGCCGAACGAGAGCAAGCTGTCGTCACTCTTTGGTGGGAATCTCCTTGGGCGTTGGACGGCACAGACAACCCGTTCTATCGTACCGAACAGCCTTCGACTAATTCCACCAGAGGTACATCGAATACCAAATCGACGAGTATCGTACCCTCTTCACGGAATTCCGATAATTCAGGAGGCGGATCCTCAGGGCTGGCTCTGGAAACCTTTACATTATACCGCAACGATGAGGTGGTGCAATCAGGAATCACCGATACCGTAACCACCGATACCTTACCCACATATTTTGTGTACGATTACTATTTAACAGCCATCTACACCGGTGGTGAAAGTGACACGTCCAATAACGTTAGGATAATATATCCACCTTCTGGTGTCGATGATGATCCCTTGGCGGTCGTTCCCAAGGATTTCTTCCTGGCACAAAACTATCCTAATCCCTTTAATCCGGTGACCCGGATTAAATTCGGACTGCCGGACACCGCGCCCATGACCATAAAAATCTTTAACATCCTGGGACAGCAGGTCACCACCCTAATCGATGAGGTGCTGCCTGCTGGGTATCACCAAATCTCCTGGAATGCTGGCACGTTGTCGTCTGGATTGTATTTCGTGGTAATGGAAGCCGACAACCGCGTCTGGATCCAAAAAGGACTGCTGTTGAAATAACATCCTTACAAAGAAAAGCCGCATTCAACCGAGTGCGGCTTTTCTTATGTTGTAGGTCGGGTTCCAATCCGGCAGCCTCCGGAGCGAAACCCGACGATCGTGCTTGCTTCAAATGATCTCTAATCCAACCCATAAATCAACCTACACCCTTATCTGGGGCATCGCAGGCTTTGTCCTATCCCTGATCGGCTGGAAAATCCTGATTATCCCCATCGAAGCCGTCGAAGGACTGCTTCCCGACCTGCCGATCCAAATGCTGTGGCGTGACGTAGGGTGGGGGATAGGCACCTGGAGTTTCGCGGTGGGTGTTTTCATATTATTGGGGTTTATACTGGAACCATGGGGATCCAAGGGTCGATTATTCCAAGGACGTTATCCCAACCTTATAATCGTATTCCTTATCTTCTCAGTCACCGTCACCATGCCCCCCTATTGGCGTTACGGACCCCAGGGTGTCCTGATTGGGTCTTTACACATCGTCTGGGCGTGGACTGCTATCCTGAGCGCCTTAGGCATCATCATCGGCATCGCCGGGATGCAAATTGCAAGACCCTGGCGCATAACATCGGCACTCACCTCATTCTGGAATTGGTTAATTAACTTAAATCCGGTATGGTTGATACTTGCCGTCGCGGTCTGGTTGCTGTGGATTACCGGCATCGTAAGCTGGCAAATCTTCGGCGCCATCCCCCATGTAGGCGATTCCGTGTGCCAAATCTTCGTCGCCAAAACCTTCCTGCACGGGCAGTTATGGGCAGTGCCGCCCCCATTGGAATTAAAGCCCTTCTTCTTCGAAACCTTCCTGGAAGACACCAACAAATGGTATTCACAATACCTGCCCGGATACGCCATCCTATTGATCCCTATGGTGTTGCTTAAATCAACCTGGCTGCTAAATCCCCTACTTACGGCACTAACCGTTCCCATCGCCTATCTGATCGGCACGTCTATAGGCGATGACCGCACCGGCAAATACACTATTCTAACCTTAGCCATCTGTCCGTTTATCATCTTCATGTCCGGCGGGCAAATGAACCATCCCGCCATGTTGTTTTGGGCATCCTTTGCCGTCCTTTCCATATTAAAATCAAGATTGGAACACCAACCACCGTCTTTGCGAGGAAGCGAAGCGACGAAGCAATCTCAATATTATGAAAGCAACAGGTGGTGGCTGTTTCTCTGTGGACTGGCGATGGCGATGGGCATCATCACCCGCCCTCTGACAGGGTTAGCGATGGCGGTACCGATAATGCTTTACTGGATCAATACTGTAACTATTAACCGAGCCGAATCCTATGTCTGGCTCCGGCAGTTATTTCTTATCGGTTTCGGTGCTGCAGGACCTCTAATCTTCCTGATGATATACAACCTGTCCACCACCGGAAATCCATTCCTGGTGGGCTACAGTGTCGTCTGGCAGGGACACACCACCTTAGGATTCGGCGATTCCTCCTGGGGACCGCCCCACACGCCGGCATTGGGATTCTTAAACACCATCAACCACCTGAATGGACTGAACCGCTACCTGTTCGAAATGCCGTTCCCTGCGCTAATCGGTGTCGGATTGTATCTCATATTTCGAAATGCAAGACAATCCAGCATATTGGGTGCGCAAACATCCGGGGTCGCCTTTGGCAAAATTGAGCTAATGTTTGCCATTATTTTCGCAGTGGTTGCCGCATATTTCTTCTATTTTTTCCAGGATTTCTGCTACGGTCCACGATTCATGTATGTGTTGGTGGTGCCGTTGATTATCATCATCGTACTGGGGGTTCGTGCCTTTATCACCGCTGCCGAACCTCTTGGTTACACAAGAAACGCCCTCCGTTCCGGCGTGATACTATTCGGAGCATTGTGCCTGATTCTGACCTTGACAATTTCCATCCCCAGGCAAATCTCCATCTACCGAGACATCTACTGGGACATCAGCCGCCAGGTCTTGGACGAAGCTGACCGCAGAAACCTTGACCAGGCTGTCGTTTTCATCGAAGATTTCCCCTCAACCAACCGCCACGCCCAATTGCATGCATTAGGCATGGGGGTTCGCGACGCCTGGTACTGGGCGCGGCACATCAATGACACGGACTTGGACGCTGCCATAGCCGAACTCGGCTTGGATCCGGAAATGGCGTGGACACCGGTGCAAAACCTGGAACTACTGTGGCTGACATTGAATAAACACCGAGGCACACCCCCGTCACCCCAGGAAGATGCCGCCGGCGGAAAGTTTTTCACTCCCTACGATTCCGGACTGATCGCCATGGACCCCCATTGGCAGGAGAATTCCATCATCTACGCCCGGCACCTTGGCAAATATAATCAAGTACTTATGGATCGATTCCCCGACCGTTCCACTTGGTTGTATTCCTGGGACAACTTTGCAGGCGCATTCACCTTGAAACCATTTCAACTTACCAATAGTTCAAACTAAATAACTAAGCAAGTCCCATCTAAGACAAACCAAGGATCAGACATGAAAACGTTGATTCCCATAGTGCTAATCACAATAATTTGTGGTTTCGCGGCGAACGTATTCGCCGAACTAACTGCTAAAGAATACACACCTTCCGAAATCGAGATGACCGTCACTGCTGCATTGGAAAGCATGCGCCAAGCCGACCAGCCAATCGAAGCGCAAATCAGCTATCTGCGGCAAATTTTGAAGACCCACCCTAACCATACCATCATCCATCGCTCCTATCAGAACGTCTTGCGCCGCGATTCGATCGACGCCTTACGTCAAGAATATGAGGAACTTGCGGAAGGCCATCCCACCAATGCCGTGTATGATTACTTGAATGCCCGCATTGCGCGCACTCCGGAAGACCGCTGGCGCTGGGCAGCCAAAGCCATCCGCAACGACCCCGATTACTTCTGGGGTCACCTGATTTTGGGCTATCATTTCCTGAACCTGGAACCCCAGCCTGAATTGCAGCAAGCGGAAACGTCGTTGTTGCGAGCGGTGGAAGTTGACAATTCCCAAGCCATTGCGTTTGTGAATCTTGCCAAGCACTACGACATCAAAGGCGAACCGGACAAAGTGATTGAAATGTACCGGCTGGCTGCCGTGTGCGAGCCCGGCAATTTCCGTCATGTATCGAGGATTGCTTCCAGATTGGGAGCGACTGATCCCGAGCAGGCGATAAAGGAAGTCGAAAATTTCCTGGATAAACAACCTGATGACCCAAGTGCGATGAATCGGCTGATGACCTTATACATCCAGGTAGAACAATTCGATAATGCGATTGCCAACGCTAAAAAATTGGCAGCACTGGATGAAAATGATCCTTACGGTTGGTACGATTTGGGTGCGGTTTTCGCCCAGGCTCAGATGCCCGATTCCGCTTTCCACGCCTTGGACAAAGCCATTACCCTGGGCTGGAACGACCTTCGGCACCTGAAAAATGATCCCGATTTGGCGTCGCTTCACAGCGACCCGCGATGGGATGGTGAAAAACAGAAAATCACACAAGAATTAGCACGCACCGCCCCGGACCGCCAAAAGACAGCGTTGGCGGACATATTGAATATCCCGGCTCCGGGATTTGAATTTCCCGATATGAGCGGCGAAACGGTGAATCTAAGCGACTACCATGGAAAGGTGGTGGTGCTGGATTTCTGGGCGACGTGGTGACGATGGTGTATAAAGGCGTTGCCTTTAGTGGAAGATTTTTGGAAGAAGTATCAGGATCAGGACGTGGTAGTGTTGGCGATGAACGTGCGGGAAAATCGCAGGAAGACGGTACCGGATTTCTGGAAGAATTCGGGATACACATTTCCGGTGGTTTATGGGGACACCAAGGTGTACAAAGATTACCGCATTCGCGGCATACCAGCTATGTTTGTGATTGACCAAGACGGCATCATTCGCTACAAACACATCGGCTACAGCCCTCGCTTGGACGAAACCCTCGGCTGGCAGGTGGAAAGTCTGATGGAATAGTCTTTGGAGTGCGCAGGTTTATCCACCACCGGTGGACTTGCCTGCGCTTTGATTTAGCGGAAGCTTGCTTCCGCTAATTTTATTCCTTCTCCAGCCCCATATGGGCGTTGGAGAGTATCCCGCCTGGGCGGGAAACGCCCTGGGTCCATGTATCCCCCTAAAAAAACTCCCCCCCGGTTACCGGGGGGGAATAAAAGGGGGGGTTCTTCAAGAGTAGGTCAGTCCGGCAGCTGCCGGATGCGATCCTGACATTTTCCTATCATCCCGTCCGCCATTTGGCGGAATGCAGGATCCAGGGTTGTCATTGCGAGCGAAGCGCTGAAAGTCCGCCTATGGCGGACTTGTGCGCCTATGGCGCATCATCGCACATCCTATTCTGTCATCCCCGCGCAGGCGGAGACCCAGTTTCGAACTTGTCCGCCGCAGGCGGATTTGGAACTTCGAAATTGTTTCGAACTTGTCCGCCGCAGGCGGATTTGTGATTTGGAATTTTACCCCTATGGGGTATTTACAATTTCTTCTTTTCCCTTTTCAATTTTCGTTTCTCTTTTGTACTAAGCTGGGCTTTTTTCTGTTGTTCTCTTTTGCCTTTATCTTTTTTTCCCTTATCACCCATCTCTATTTCTCCTTTCGTGAAAATGTCTGGTATTTCTTAATCAGTCCCCAACTTCACCAGGACGGTATCATCCGCTACAAACACATCGACTACAGCCTTCGCTTAGACGAAATCCTCTGCAGGCAGGTGGAAGTCTGATGGAATAATATGGAGTGCTCAGGTTTGTGTGCGCATAATATGACTGGATAGCTCGGTTTGTTCGTCAAACCGGATTTATTCTATATTGAAAGATTCCTTCTTCAATTTCTCAATAATATCACGGACTTGCTGCTCTTCAGATTTGGGCTGCAAATCATCTGGATATGTTGCCCAGAAGGTATTGTCACGGTATTCGAGAATCCATATACCCGTGGTTCCCTTAGCATAGTAAATGTCCGTTGATGCACTCATATTATCCGACTCTGAAGGCAAAGATAAGGGAATCTTGTTTCCAATCACGATCTTGAAGTCGAGCAGTGTATTTTTTAGCATGTCCGACACTGTTATATATGCGGTGTCGTATAGAAAATAATACTTCTTAATGGGAGGAACTGCGATCTTAATGCTGTCAATCGTTCCAATAATAATAACTGGAGAACGCTTAACAAGTTTATCCAATGGAACAGAAAGCCAGCAGGCATCGGCATTAGGTGCTGTCAGTACAACCAACCCAATCCCTACCAAACACAACAGGAATGCACGGATCATATTGTTGCTTCCAACGTTCAGCATTGTTTATTTCGATCCTTATAAAGTCCCATTAAGGTTCGGTATAAATCCCATCACCAGATAAATTAGTAAATAACCATAATAAAATCAAGGATTATTTTGGATTTACTGAAGAATACCCTGCTTTAATTACAATATATTCATCCTTAATCCCCACTATCGCACTACCAGCAATCCCAAACTAAAGGTATCTCTGATTACTCAGTATCCCAATTCAATAATCGTCTTTCCCCTTCAAGAGACTTGATGTCTGTAACGTCCTGGGATACCTCCAGAGTACCTTGGAAAGTGCCTTCATCGTCACGCACTGCGAAATATCGGATGTAAATAAACTTTCCGCCCATCTGAATCCAGAAATCAGCCTGGTCTTTGGTACCGGCTTTGAACTCAGCCACAATTTTGTTCACCACGTCCAGACTCTTGGGTGGATGACAGTTCTGAACACTCCTCCCGATAATACCGGGACTTCTGGGAAAAATCCGCTCTTTGCCTGCGGAAAAATATCGTACTCGGTTGTTTTCGTCCACAAATGTGATGTCCACCGGCAGGTGCTTCAGCATTAGATTGACCTGATCCACGGTCAACTGCCCGGTATCCAATTCCAGCTTGCCTGCATCTTTATCCATATCTATCTCCTTAGCGGTTTCGGTAGCGATTTTTTCTTTCGGCAAATCCTCAGCAGGTTCTTTGAAAGCGTACCCGATATCACGTTCCCCTTTTCTGATATCGATCCAATCCGACTCGTCGAAAATTTCCAGGGTGAATGCAAAAAGGATATGGCTCTCTTTGAAAATCATATCCACGATTGCATTTGAAACGACCTTGCCACTCTCAATAAATGACACAATATCTTGACTGTCAAGCGCTTCCCTGGTTTGCTTGAGCTGCGCACGGATTTCGTCATGAACGCCCCACATCACTTGAGGTGGACCGGTAATCCCATGTTTCTCAAGAAAAGGAAAGAGTTGATTTTCCTTGCGCTGGTAATGAATTTCCACTTTGGAAAGTACGTAGAGTGTTTTCCGTAAAGACTCTTCCAGTTCTCGAAATTTTTCCTGCGTACCGTCCACCTGAAGCTGCTGGATCAGCAGGTCCATATCGGCGGCTGCATTTGTGAATAACTTGTTTTCCTCCATGAAGGTATGTACCGGGTGCCCATTAGGCACATCGGGCAAGTCTTGAACATCCAATGCCTCCTTGAAAATGCCAACATGAAGTTCGGACAAACGCTGCAGGTTCTTAACGGGCATTCCCTCCTTGATAAGCTGCTCTTCCATTGCTACGATCTCGGTAGGGTTTATATCAGCTATCAACTCGTCGAACCGCGCCTTCATTTCCTCATACGGAGCATCATTGTGAAGGTCGAGGAGGATTTGTTTCAACTTTGCGGTTTTTCCCGGGTCGATAGAAACCTTATCCTTTCCAAGTGCGCTGAAATCCACATCCGCACAGGTACGTTGTTCGATTTCGGCGTTGATATCGTTGATTAACTTATCCACCGGGATCCCGCCAATCCCTGCCACTTGGTTTAGAGTAGCCATCTTTCCCAATGTAGCCCGCATCATCTTGTTTTTCAGCAACCCGAATTTCGGATTATAGGCAGCCAGGAAATCAACCAGGAACGGATACGTCTTCAATAGTTCGTTAATTGAAGTATTTGGTGATAGTTCAAGCAAAACTGTCTCCTCTTAAATTATGTTTGAACTCAATCGATCAGTGATTACAATGCATATGTTAGAACGATAGCGATGGTGACAATAATTATTGCTATACCCCAGTACAATGATTTATCCTCTTTCGATTTACCTTTGGTAAAAATGTACAATAAATATACATAGACAGGTCCGTTTGTCACAAATAGATCCGGCTCTGCATGAAATACTCGTTTCACCAAAATCGCGATGCCTATAATACATATCCCTGTTACCAATGCTAACTTGATTTCCGCAGTCTTGAATAGGTTTTTAGCCATATTCACTCCCGGTTAGTTATGATGTTACTTTTTTACCTAAAAATCTCTATATGATTTAGCATAAACTAATAAATAACCACACAAAATCAAGAATTATTTCGGATTTTCTATTGGAACCATTTCAGTTGCTAACAAGCCCAAAACCATAATGTCACGATGCCGGTCTCCGTCGAAATGAGCCCGGCGTTTCACCCCTTCTCTCTTGAATCCCAGACCTTTCAGAAGCCCGAGACTTACTTCGTTGAACTCATAGACTTCGGCTTCAACCCGATGGGCGCCGTCAGCGAAAAGTTGTGCCAAGAAATACTGCAATGCGTCCTTTGCATATCCTTTTCCTCGGTGTTCCCCCAGTGCAAATCGTAGCCATGCGAGACGATGCGAAGAATCTATCCAATTGATACGCACATAACCGATAGGCTGCTCGGTATCCCTTTTCACTACAACAAGGTATAGTTGATCCTTAGACTTGAGAGCACGTTTGATGTCCTTGCTTTCCTTTTTAAATGATACATCAACGCCGGGATCAAGTGCCATTCTTTGAATTACAGGATCCCGCTTCCACTTGGCGATAAGGGGAGCATCGCTGCGCTCAACCACCCTCAGATAGACTTCCTTCCCTTCACAGAACGATTCACTCATAACATTTCTTCACCCTATTTCAGCAGCACCAACTTCCCCCAATCCTTGAATCCCGGATCCTGGGTAAACAAGATCACCTGATGCCTTTCTGAAATCGCCTCGAACGCCTTCCGCGCTAATTCCCGCCGTTCCGGATCGAAATGCACGAACGGATCATCCAACAAAAACGGCAGCGGCACATCCCGGCTCAGCGCTTCGGACAACGCCACCCGGTACGCTAAGTACAACTGGTCCATCGTGCCCCGCGACAACTCATTCGGTGTCACTTCCGGATTCAACTTGTGCTCGATCAGCGGATTCCAAAAATCATCCAACACCACCGTCCGATCCGGATTCCCCGTCCAACCGTTGAATAAAGCATCCAACCGTTCCTCGATCACCCCCTTATGCTCATCCCGGATACTGTCGATCGCTTCCGCCATGCAATCCGACGCCAGCAACAGCGCATCCCGTTGACGTTTATAGTCTATCTGCCGCTTTTCTAATGTCTTTATCTCCTCTTCCAACCATTCCAAATCGTCCACACCGCTACCAACCACACGCGCCCAATCGAGTTTCAGATTTTCCTTTTCCTGATTTAGTTCGTTAATCTTATCTTGTAATATGTTGCATTCTGAATGAAGTCGATTAATTTCTTTATCCAATTCGATTGGTTTATCTTCAAACTGTTTCAATGGAGCATGATCGTCGAACAATTGCTTTAGTTCCTTTTGAATTCCAACGAATTTCGCTTGCGTGATCTCATGTTCCACTTGAATTTCATCTATTGACGAATATTGCTCTATCGCCTGATTCAACCCCTCCAGGTCACCTTTCAGTTTTTCATACTGGTTCCATTTTGTTAGAGCATCCTCAGGTCCGTGATTATCCAAAATAGGTAGCAGTTTTGTGAATATTTCTTTCATTTCACGTGTGATACTGTCAATTTCCTTTTGCAGCTTTTCTTTGGAGCGCTCTAAAGTTTCCTTTTGTGCCACAACTATTTTATTGATAAAGATCCGCCAAATTGCAGCTACTGAGATTCCAATTATGATCCCGATGATGATATACAGCAGCAAATATCCGGCAAAGGCACCAACAATTCCGGCAACGAAAATCGCTAAAGGAACTGGAATCAAGTATTTTTTGCTTACTGGTTCATTATCGATTTCCTGTTTCTTTTCGGTTTCAAGTTGTTCTTCCTTGTCTGTTTTGCGCTTGGCTCCATCAATGAATAGCGTAATTGATCTACTAGTATCATCCGGGGCAGATGCGAAATCGACAAATTCATCCTTTAATTTCGCTTCTGTATTATCCTTTTGTTTGATTAGGTCATTGAGGTCTTGAAGCCTTTTACCAGTCGTGGCAAGTTCCTTTTTAACTGACTCCTCTTGAAGTAGAAGGTTGGAAAGTTTAATGAGATCTTCCTGTGTATCCTGATAGGTTGTATATTGCTTCTGTATCTCAGGTAACTCCAGGTTTATTTCACTTAATCGCCTATCAATATGACTTGCCTGCTGTAATTTATCCTTGGCATCGTTCCGTTGAATACGCTTCTCCCTTATTTCATCATCCAGGATTTCTATAATTCTTTTCTTTGATAGACGTTTTGTCCCCCAGGGCGGTTTCTCCCAGGTGAGTTCGCTGTATTTTTCATGCAACTGTTTTAAGACATCCAAAGCATCTTTCCGCCCGCTGCCGGTGATCCGCTGTCGGAGGTCTTCTGAAATGTCAGTTGCTAACTCCTCCTGTTTTATAAACGACAATCGGTGGAACATCTCCGATTCTGTTAAAGGCAAAATCTTGGAAATTACATCTCGAAATGGTTCAGCTTTTCTGCTTCGGGGGTTGAATTCGGCATTAAATAACATGTTGCCGTTACCAGTTAGAATCACAAAATCCCGATCCCACTCCCGATCCAGATCATACTGGTTGCCATTTACTTCGAACCGAATTCTGCCCCCGAATCTCAAACACCCACCCCATGGTTTCCATCGCGCTTCCTCCGATGCGTGATCGAATCCGAAAATCAACGCACTGATAGCACGCATCAAAGTCGATTTCCCCGCTTCGTTGGGACCGAATACCACCACCCGGTCGGCGTCGAAATTCAACGTTCCTGAATCGCCGGTAAAGCACCCCATCCCATCTAATGTGATCTCAAGGATTCGCACCTAATCAGCATCCTTTTGTATAAATAGCTCTAATCCGTACCTGAGCGCCATTTCCGCCACTCTATCATCCAATTCCCAATCTTTCTGTTTCCGTTCCCGAACCGCACGCACGAAACCACCTCGCACCGTCGGTTCCTGCGCAATCCGGTCGATGGTTTCACCCTCTAACAACACCGTATCATCTATCAGCCTCAGGAAAAAACACTTTTCCAGAGCCCCGGCTTGAACCGTAGCAAAATCAATCGTTCCCCCGGCTGATCCCCTGATCGTGATCTGGTAAATGTCATCCGGACTGGTTATCATCTTCAACATCTGACTTGTCACTTGCTCGGTATTAGATTCTTCCCAACCGGTTACGTCCAATTCCAGATCGTAAATCGTCCGGGACTGAAATATTTCCTTCTCAACCTGAACACCGCCATCGTCAAAGGTCACCATCACCAAATACCGATCCCCGGTTTCCTGCATTGTTACACCCTCCAAAGTGCCGGGATACACTACAGAAATCCCTTGTGCATTTGTCTCGGAAAATCGGTGAAAATGCCCTAACGCAATGTAATCCATTCCCGTCGAACCTAACTTTTGCGGGTCTAACGGACAATCCCGGGAATGCACTCCCCACTGCTTAGAATGCATCAACGACCCATGAATCACTGCAATATGTACACCGGGATCATCGGTACGCTTGAAGTTGTCAAAAGGACCGTTCGAAAGCGTGGGCTGGTAAGTCATCCCATACAAATGCACCTGGGTCCCTTTAATATCCAATGTCATCGGTTCACTGATGTTCGGCGGTGTAATCAAAGAAACTCCGGGAAACTTGTGCACCCGCCACACCGAATCCGGATAATAATAGGCATCGTGATTCCCCGGCACCAACACCGCCGGAATCCCCGCTTCATCCAATCGAGCTATCTGTTTCCGGAAAAACTCCACCAACTCATCCGCAGGACGATGGCTGTCGAAGGTATCCCCGGCAAACATCACCAAATCCACTCGTTCGATAGCGGTGTCGATTGCCCGTACCAGATCAGCTTTCAAATCCTCCCGGCGATCATGAGCACGGTCACCAAGCCACCGTAAAGGTGCCCCTAAATGCAGATCCGCCAGATGTAGTACTTTAATAGACATATTGTTGACAATGTGGTAAAGAAAGTGTATATTATATTGCTGGGATTTGAGGGCAAAACATCCCTATTGTATTGTGCCGTCATATGCCCTCATGCGACGGAAAGGATTGGCAGACGAGGGAGACTGCCAACACCGCTCGAATCCCGGGGATCAAACCCCATTCAAGATAACAATATCTTCTCGAACTGTCAAACACTTTTTATGACAAAAACTCCTCCGAATTTCGGTCGGCGAATCCTCTGGTTGTCACTATTTGCCATCGCTATGGCGTACTTGGAATCGGCGGTGGTGGTCTATTTGCGGGTAATATATTATCCGGAAGGTTTCCAATTTCCCTTAGAAGCCATCACAGGAACCACCCTGTGGATCGAAGTTGGTCGTGAAGCTGCCACCGTTGTGATGCTAATTATTGTGGGGATACTGATTGCGGTAACCGGTCCCGGACGATTTGCGGTAGTTTGCTTCACCTTCGGAGTTTGGGATATCTTTTACTATATCTGGCTGTGGATATTCATCGGCTGGCCCCCGTCACTTATGACCTGGGATCTCCTGTTTTTGATTCCCTTACCGTGGATCGGGCAGGTCATCACGCCCATATTGGTATCCGTGTGTTTGATCACCGCCGGATTGATCATTCTCTATCACGAATCTCACAATCGCAGGTTTCACCCGCCGTGGTGGGCGTGGTGGTTCGAAATCATCTGCGGGTTGCTCATCATCGCAGCCTTCCTTGGAAATACTTTAACTGTCATTTCCCAATCGGTTCCGGAATCCTTCCCCTGGCTGATGTTCCTGTTGGGATTGGTCGGCGGCATGGTGCTATTTCTAACAATGTTTCGACAACCGCGTTATTTTCAACCCATTAATAATACAGGTCACGAACATGGTCACACAAACTAAGACGCTAAAAACATCCTGCACTGCAGCAGTGATTGCATTGTTCCTGATTATCAGCAATTCCTGGGCATTGGATACCGTATTGCTGAAAAACGGCAAAGTGATCCAGGGCGCCATCATCCGCCTCGATTCCCTGTCGTTGATTATCTCGCCCTGGGAAGATCGCCACGCCTTGTTCCCCCGAGGTGACGTTTATACCAAAGACGAAGTCCACACCGTCACCTTCGACGGCACTATTCCATCATTTTCGTCCTCTGTGGGGGAAAAGGAATTGTACATTGGTCGCGGCATCTGGGAACTCTCCACCGGGATAAGTTTTCGATCTATTGACCCTGAGCAGGGAAGCAGCACCACATACCTAAACATCCCCATCCGTGCCGGTTATTTCCTGGTACGCGATCTATCCGCCGAATTGGAAATCATGGCATCTCAACCCAAAGGGGGAGATATGGGATATTTAGCTACTGCCAGTGCCCTGCTGCACCCTAAAATCAAGTTGTTCAATCCGGCTCCTTGGATGCGTGGATTCTTGTTGTTGGGATTCGGGTTCGGCACCGGACTCCCCCAAGGGAGCACCGTGCTCGCTACGGATACTGACCCCTTGAACATCGTCCAGGGCGGGGTGGGAGTGAAAATGGGAGAAGAGCGCGTCGCTTTGCGATTAGAGTACCGTTTTACATCACTTTTTGGACGGCGGGAAACTTACCAGAGCGATGATGAATCAGGAGAATATTACGCCTATCGCGTCGAAGAAACACAATCCGACCTCTTCCATACTGTCCTATTGGGCTTTTCGGTGTTTCTTGGACGATAATAATTATCTAATAAACTTCTTAAACGGGATAAATTATGAAAAACATATTGTTGGTACTTCTGATAGCGATATCATGCACCCTGTCCTGGGCGATGGTCGCCCACCATCAGGACCTACCTAAGCTGCCGGAACTACGGTCCGCTGAACCGGGAATCCACAAGTCAACCACGAACTGGGACGCATTCGTAACTACCACCGCACCGGGATGGACGGCGCTGTGGGCGTCGGATTCCGATATTCCCTGGGCTGCCATGGGACCACCGGTTCCTATTAGCACCAGAATTAGCCATAGTGCTGTCGCATTGGAAGTAGGGGAGAGGTTCCTGCGCGAAAATATCGAACTACTGGGTATTACGGACAACCAATGGCTGTCCGGGAATCCGAAACTGGTTAAAAACCTCTGGATGATACCATTCCGCGAAACCTATCATGAAATTCCGGTCTTTGGCGGACGGATTGATCTCAGAATTACTTCATCGGGACAATTGATTGCGTTTTTCTCAAACACCCATCCTGAAATCAACCTTTCGACCACCCCCGCATTATCGATATCTGCCTGTATGTCGTCGCTGCGTTCCTGGCGGCAGTTCCCACCTGATCTTGAACTGGAAGAATCCGCAATGGAAATCCTGCCTACGGAAAATCAAACATTCCTGTGCTGGCGTCTGGATATTCGCGGCAATGAACCTCACCAGCGTTGGACTGCATGGGTGGACGCCCACACCGGAATCCTGCGCGCTGCCGTATCCCGAGTTGCCACCGATGACGTCATCGGTCATGTGGAAGGAGAAGCCCTGCCCCACTACTGGGACGATCCCCCAATGGGGTACGATTTCCCCCATGAAAACATCCGGGTTGACAACCTCTTGACCGTATCCGACACCATGGGCAATTGGGAAATCACCGTGCCTGGATCAGCCCCGTTTGATATCTATTCCCAACTATCGGGACCATATGTAGATGTGGATTACGCCGATGGCCCTGATGCCAGCCATGACACCTCCGCCTCATCGCCCCATGACTGGACTTGGGATGATTCCAACGCCCGTACTGACGAACGCAACTTATACCACCACACGAACTTAGTACACGATTATTATAAAGTCCTGGACCCGGATTTCACCGGGATGGATTATCCGGTACCGGCGGTCTGCCAGCATGGGAATCATTACGAGAACGCCTTCTGGAACGGCTATGGAACCTACTACGGCGGCGGAGGCAACCAATTCCGCAATTTCGCCCTGTTCTGCGACGTAATATACCATGAATTTACCCACGGCGTGACCGATCAAATCTATCCCCCGGGCTACCTGCCATACATTGATCAATCGGGCGCCATGAACGAAGCCTGGTCGGATTATTTCGCCTGCACCATCACCGATGAGCCCCTGGTGGGCGAGGGGGGGTTGTATCAGTCGGGGCAGGCATACATGCGCAACCTTGACAACACCTTGCGTTATCCGGAAAACTGGCAGGGCGAAGTCCATGCCGACGGTCGCATCATCGGCGGTGCCTTCTGGGACCTTCGGGAACGGGTCGGCGCGGAAATATCCGACGACCTTATCCACTTCACCAAATACGGCTTAGCCGAGGAATTCCTTGCCTATTTCATCGACATGTTGTTCGTGGATGATGACGACGGCAATATCGCCAACGGGTCTCCGCACAGCATCGAACTATACGAAGCCTTCGGCATCCACGGCATCGGTCCCGGCATTGTCCCTCAGCTAAAAATCGCTAATCACTATTTCGACGATGATGAAACCTCCCCCAGCAGCGGAAATGGCAACGGTTTCCTGGAAGCCGGCGAAATTATCGAACTCTGGTTGAGAATCGAAAACGAAGGAATGCTGTATCCGCCGCCCGCCCAAGACGTCACCGTACAACTGAGTTCGTTGCATGGTGACCTGGAAGTGATGCAGGGAAACGCGAACATCGGCGATCTGCCCTTTGGACAGTCCCGCTGGATTTCCACCCCTGTGACATTTCATGTATCCGGCTCCAATCAAGGCGGTTTCGCCAATCTCCTGGTTACGTTATCTGCCAACGGCGGGGAAGTCACGGAACAGGACACCATGGAAATCATGTTGGGAATCCCCACCGTACTGCTTGCCGATGACGACGGCGGACATCCTTACCAATCATACTTTGAAAACGCCCTGCGTACCGCAGACCGTACTTATGTGTATCGCAATGTAACCTCCGGTATCGATCCCGACGACCTTGCCCTGCACCCGGTGGTCATCTGGTTCTGTGGGGATCAGAGTTCCCAAACTGTGACTGCAGACGACCAATCCACGCTAACCAACCACCTGGAATCCGGAGGACGGTTGATTCTGACCGGTCAGAATATTGGTGAGGATATTTCCCAAACCGGCTTCTTCCAAAACGTCCTGGGTGTGATACACACCGACGACACGCTGCATAATATTGTCTTAGACGGCTTAGACGGCGATATCATTGGGAACAATCGATGGTTGTTGTTGGCAGGCGCCGCTGGAGCGCAAAACCAGAACTCCCCCTCAGGAACCCAAGCCGGTTCCAATGCCGTTGAATTCTTCCATTACCGCGATAATCCCGACAACCGTGCCGGTGCTGTCCGTCGCGAAGACCCTAACGGCTACCGCACCATCTACTTCTCCTTTGGCTTGGAAGGGATTTCCGGATTGGGAGGATCAACTCCGCTGCCCGACCTGCTGGAATCCTGCTTGGATTGGCTGGCAGAAGGCTTATCGGCACCCGATGACCAGGAAATTGTCACTCCGTTGTCCTGGTCTTTAGAATCCCCGTATCCCAATCCGTTCAATCCAACAGTAACACTTGAATTCTCTGTCCCCCGCGTGTCGAACGGTACTATCGCCATATACAACATCCTGGGGCAGAAAGTAGCCCTGTTGGATCGAGGACCTTGGATGTCCGGAACTCGCCGGGTCCTGTGGAATGCCGGTAACTTCCCATCCGGCATCTATTTCGTGCGTCTGGAATGCCCAGAGATTAAACTTGTCCGAAAAATGATGTTAATTAAATAAAAGTAGGGGCGTTCAAACGAACGCCCCTAAAGTAAACGTATCCATCTTCTACTGGTAGATAATTATCAGCCCCGAATCTCCCGCTGAATCTGACTGTAATGATCCATCACCTTGTGGTAATACCGCTTGGGTAGGACTTCCCCCCGGGACAGCTTCCTCTGCACATTCCCGATCCCCACATTATACGCAATAATCGCCGTCCGAATATCCCCAAAATGCAGCAGCAGCCTGGTCAAATATGCCGCACCCAAAAACACGTTGGTTTCCTCGTCCATTAGATTTTGAGGACTAAATTCCAACCCCAACCGTTTCGCTAACGATTCCGCGGTGGACGGCTTGATCTGCATCAATCCTTTCGCCCCGCTGAATCTACCGCTGCGATACCTGCCTTTAGCGGATGGGCGAAACCGGCTTTCCACCTGGATAATCGACACGATCAGCAGCGGATCATATCCATACAACTTGCTTTGCTGGAGTATTATCGCCGCCAATTCCACCACTTCCTCCTCGGAAAACCGATCCCCGGTCAGCATCTGAATTGCCCGGTAAGTCTCATCGGCTTTCCGCAATGTCTGAACCTCTATTTCCGATGCGAACAATTCGTCCTCCAACTGCAGCAAAGACAACCGAACCTCATCGACTTCCTGCCTGGTTTTCTCTAATCGTTGTTGGTTGAACGCCAACGACCAGTATTGCCATCCAAACATACCTATCAGCAGCACAACCACGATACTGGCATTAAATCTGGACAGCCAAAGTCCTTGCTTTAAGGAGAACAGTATTCCCCTTCCCATGGCGGAATTGATAAATTCCTTAATCCATTTCCATAAACGCATTTTGCGGTATCCAGCCTTCCGTTCCTGTCATGGTTCGTACCTGAACCCTTGCCCCTAAATGTGACAAGACCATCACCGAATCCCCCACTGCCACCGAATCGACAACCTGCCCTCCGGGAAGCATTTCTTCTTCCAATGCCCATTTCTTGGATCGCACTACCATCACCATTCCCGAGTCCAATTCCATCTCTTCTAAGGTCAACGTAAAGAAACCAATCGCCTCTAACGGTGCTAAACGTTCCCGTAACTCCTCAGCCTGGCGATGATACTTAGACCGTGCTGATTCCAAAAGAAAAATCTGCCGTTGTAATTCGTTAATCTCCAAATTCAATTCCACCAATTGCTGTGATTGCAGACCGATCAAATTCTTCAAGCTGATATACCACCCCACCATTGCTACCAAAAAAAATATCAATACAAACGTTGATACCCGAAGTCCGGTACGCCGGAAGAAATATATCCCCATCCAACGCAGGGTGCTCATCAACCGTTCCCGATCCCAAAACCTCCCCGGCAGATGGATGTTAAATATAACACTGACCCCCAATGCATCGAATCGCGTCTTAATCACCGGTCCCATGTTGATAATCTTAATATCCCCTTCTTGTTCCCGGAACCTTTCCAGCAGCCATTTCAACTGCCCGATCGCCTCATCGGAAATATATTCCAAATCCCGGAAATTAAGGATCACATCTATCTTATTGGCAGCCAAAAACCCTTCCAAGGTATGAAGCAATTCGTCAGAATAGGGGGCGCTGAGGTCGCCGGCGATATCGATCACATTCCCACGTCCCAATTCCCGCACCTCGATGCGGAATCGTTCCTTCTCTTCCATGGTCAACTCCTTGTTCCGGTGGTTGGAAAAATATAGCATCCTATTCTTATAAATGCAAGGATTTTCATCAGATTATCGGGCTATGGATTACCTACTACATTGTATGCTGATAATGTATACATTTAATGCATATTTTGCATTTGCCATCACTCACTTGCATAACGGTAAGGTATTGTCATTTAATAATTGATTGTGATTATTAAGTATACAACCGACTTTAAGCTGGCATGAGGATTGCTTTTTCTATAATATCTTAGATACTGGATTCTAATACTGCTGCCTCGATCAGCAAGCAGGTAAAGTATGTATAATCGATAACTCTAAACGGACATTACCTGCGTTACATTCTGAAGGGGTCACGAGTATGACTGGAATTATCAAAGGCGTCACAATCACCCTGTTTCTCATCGCTGCATCCATCACTATTGTCGTCGCTTCTCAACCTGAATCGATGTCCGATCCGTTGCCGGTATCAGTATCGTTACAGGAAATCAACGACTCATCCTACCGGATGACATTGACCTGTCCGGACTCACCGCTGCAATATCTGGAACGAAACAACCAACGCAGAGTGTGGCTGGAGTACCAAAACGAAGGCATTACCACCGAGGAAGGAAAAGCCGCACTGCCGCTGATCACTAAGTGGATCGCAATCCCGCCCGGAACCCAACTGGAAGCGAATATCATCAGCCAAAACACCCAAACCTTTGATAATGTCACCCTTGTGCCCGTTGTGGAAGATGTCGATGATCCCTTGACCCGAGACTGGATCGATGATCAAGCCTTTTTGCAGACGGACGCTGCCTACCCACCCCAATCTATCACCATCGGCGAAGGGATGCGTCTGCGAAACCTATGGCTGGTGCCGGTTACTGTAGCCCCTGCCAGGTATTATCCCCGGGATCGACGTTTAGAAATTGACCACAACGTTGAAATCGAATTAACGCTGCAAGGCGGTCAATTCCGCGATCCGATCCTGGTGCAGGGTCCCTTGGTGGAATCCTTCCATAAGCTCTACCAAGCCGTCGTTGCCAATTATCACCTGTTGAATATCGACCAAGAACCGGTGCGCGGAACCTATCTGATCATCTGCCCGGCAAACCAAAACATAGTCGATGACCTGGAACCTTTAGCCGATTGGAAACATCGCAAAGGCTATCCGGTGGTTCTTGCCACAACCGGTGAAACCGGAACCACTATTTCCTCAATCCGAAATTATATCAGAAATGCCTATGAAACCTGGGAACTCCCTCCGGAATTCGTGTGCTTAGTTGGTGATCCTACCAGTTCGATCATAATCCCCACCAGCAGCAGCCAATACGACCACTACTACAGCATGATGGACTGGGATAACCTGGCGGACGTATTCGTTGGTCGCCTGTCTGTCACCACTATCAACGAATTGCGCACCATCGTCAACAAGATCCTGCACTACGAGATGGAACCCTACATGAATCAGACCGAATGGTACCAACGCGCACTGATGGTTGCCGGCAGCGGATCGGGGATTTCGCCGATACACACCAAACGATCCATCCGGTACAAGCTAATGCAAAACGGATACGTGCAGGTCGATACCATGTGGTACACTATGAGCGGATCCATCACCGTTGCCATTGCCAATGGATTCAATAATGGTATCACGTATCTTAACTATCGCGGCTACATGGGGATGAGCGGTTGCGACAACAATGACACTAATAACCTGTCCAATGGATTTATGATGCCCGTAGTCGTGACCTTAACCTGTGCCACAGGGACCTTTAATTCAGGGACATGTTTGACGGAGGGATTCCTGAGAGCCGGTACACCCACCACTCCAAAAGGAGGGATCGCAGCCATCGGCACCGCCACCGCCGGTACCCACACTCGATACAATAACTGCATGGATGTAGCGATCTATGGTGGGTTATTCGATGAGGGTATGGCGCACTTGGGCGAAGGATTAGTACGAGGGAAATTGGAGCTTGCAAGGAATTATCCGGGAAACGGCACCGCCACCAACCACATGTACTGGAACAACTTGATGGGTGACCCGGGATTGGTGGTATGGAAGGGCATACCGATAGAATTAACCGTAGAACACGACGACACCATTGCCTTAGGCACAAACGCATTCCATATCAGCGTGGTTGACGAAGAAGAAAATCCGGTGGAAAGCGCTTATGTCTGCCTATGGCAGGAAGACCAGATTTTATACGAATTAGGTTATACAGACCGGAACGGCGAAATCGAGCTCAATTGCGGTGATGCCCTGATTGGCGATTTCTTTGTCACCGTCACCAAACCCGGATACATCCCACACTTAGGTGAAACCGAAGTAGCCACCACGTCCCAAGCTGCCGGAATATCATCACGTGATTTTCCAAAACACCGAGTTGTCCAGCGGCATGTACTTCTTCAGCCTGAGCACCCCGGAATTCCACTCCATCCGCAAGATGGTCTTGTTACGTTAACCTTATGCAGCCGGTGGATGACAACCAATGCATTTATAACATGAAATGTACGTTGCCTCCACCGGCTGCTGAACTTAGTTACCTTTGGAGTGCGTAGGCTTGCCTGCGCTTTACAATGCGGTAGCTTGCTACCGCAAGCCGAATAAGGTCAGGTTTTCCTAAACCTGACGTTTAACTTGCCAACTTGTCAACTTGCTAACTTGATAACTTCTTTATAAATTCCTTGACTTTGATTCCCTGGTATCGTATTTTCCTACAACCACATCCATCGCCGTCACAACCAAGGCTACCTTCCATGGAAAACCACCCATCGTCCAATGAAACCGACCACCGCCCCTGGGGTTTTTTCGAAATCCTATCCGACCAACCCGACCACAAAGTAAAACGCATCACCGTGTACCCTGGGAAACGCCTGTCATTGCAGCGCCATCAGCGCCGCAGTGAACACTGGCATATCGTTAAAGGCGAAGCGGTGATGACTTTGGATGATCGGGACATTCCCATGCAGTCCGGCGAATCGATTGACATCCCCATCGGTTCCAAACACCGGATCGCCAACCGGGGTGGGGTGGACCTGGTTTTCATCGAAATCCAGCGAGGCGATTACTTCGGCGAAGACGATATCGAGCGCTTCGAAGACGACTACGGACGTCTTTAACTACTATATATATAATACACCATCTCCAGCATACATCCGTCCATTCGTATCAATATCACACCGCATTTTTTCGTTGACAAATTGGTACGTTTTGAGTATATTAATTGATGGCATATAAATTGGATAATTTGATTCTTCTTAGGTTAGTAATTCATACTATTCATGGCTTTTAAGGTCTGTTATAAATATTTTCTCAATAAACGGAGCTCTATAAATAATGAGAGAAGGCGTCCATAAAGTAGTAAAGTCGGTTGCTGCGCCACTACATTTTTTCTCCTTATTGATAATTGCTATACTGTTCATGGTTAGTACTTTAGCGTGGAAATCAAACTTACCCTCTGAAACAACCTTTAATATCATATGCTTTCTAATTGTCTTTTTGGTATTGATAGTTGGACTTGTTGTGTTTCTTGTGATTAAGCATCCTCGTAAATTAACATTTGACAAGGAATCATATATAATTATGATGAGAGAAAGCCTGAGTGATAGTGAAATGTCACGTCATTATATCCCGACAGATGTTATAATGGAAAAACCACCTAAACTCATCAATAAAAAAACAAATGGTCAGAAACCTGAGGATACCAAGTGATTTTGTTGATATCATATGATCTTAGGAATCCAGAAAAGGATTATTCTAGTTTCTATAACGAAATAAAAAATGCAGGAACTTGGTGGCATCACCTTGAATCTACATGGTTAATAAGGACAAATGATGACGTTGAAATGTTGTACAGTAAATTGGCAAAGCATATATTTAAAAATGATGGGCTACTAATTATTGAGATTCAAGATAATTATTCCGGGTGGTTACCTGGGGATGCTTGGAATTGGATTAGGAATCAGTTTGAAAATGACCGAGATAGTCCCTTTTTCTAATCATGATATTCTAATATTATGTAATTACAATAAATAATTTTGCATAGTAATACGTTTGGTGGGTATTATTTGAATCATTTTAGTTGGTAAATTGTACAATTTTCTCTTGACATCCGCCTTAAAATTTCGTATAATAGTCGTAGCAAAAATTCCTAAACGTTTAAGGGTACCCAAAAACCAAATTCCCCTTTAATTCAATCCAGCGAGGTTGGAAAGGGTAAACCCATGCAGACAAAAAGAAAATATGAGCCTCCGGTCACGGATTCAAAGCGAATCCGGGGCCGGAGGTTTTTTTCTGCCGGTCGCATGGACCTGTTAACCTTAACCTCATCTGGATTCCCGTTTAGGCAACTAATCACCACAAGTGAAGGGAGAACAGATGAACTTGATCGATCCAAAAGACTATCACTACGCAATTTGTTCTTTGCGTGAATTCTTCGTCGAGCGTGGTTTCGTCGAAGTCCCGGTACAGAGTCGTCTCAGCATTTTGGCAGCGTGTGAGGATCCTCGCACTATCGCCACCTTCGATTATGCCGGATCTGTCTATCCGCTGCCCCAAACCGGGCAAATGTGGCTGGAACATGAACTACTCAAGAACCCTGATTTTCCAGGTGTGTTCTGTCAGTCCACTTCTTACCGGAACGAGCCGAATCCAATACCAGGTCGGCACGACCTGATTTTCCCCATGTTTGAGTTCGAAATCCAGGGAACGGTGGATGATCTCATCGAACTTGAACGGGAATTGCTGGTCTCACTCGGATTCGATAGCCAGTCGTTTTACCAGGCTCCGTACGACGACCTGTGTCATGAACTGGGTGTAGATGAGATAGACGCACCTGCCGAGGATCGGATTTGGAAAGAAATCTCCAATGTTTGTTTTATCACGGATTTCCCGGTAAGGACTTCCCCGTTCTGGAACATGAAAATGCATCAGAACGGCACTCACGCAAAGAAGGTTGATATCATCTTATACGGAATCGAGACGTTTGGTTCTGCGGAAAGATCAACCGATTCCGATCAAATGCGAGACAGTTTCTTCTCTATTAGCGATGGCATGTATGCTGATACTTTGATGGCGCAATTTGGGCGGAAACGCATTAAAAAGGAATTAGATGAATTTCTCGCCTTACCTATGATTCCCAGAGTCGGGTGCGGAATTGGGATAACCAGATTGATACGGGCGTTGTCTTATCTGAAATTGGAAAGCAGAAACAAAGTGCATAAGGGAATGTTTCAGACAGTAACATCTTGTAACAAAATAACTAATGTAGAGATAACGAGGCAAACATGACAGAGGTACGGGTAAAGAAAGAACTGGTGGACGAAGTGGGATTGGATCGAACCATTACTCGGTTAGCCCATGAAATCCTGGAACGAAATCGAGGCACACAAAGCCTGGCGATAGTGGGCATCAGAACCCGAGGTGCCTTTGTAGCCGAACGAATCCAGAAAAAAATCAACGAAATCGAAAACGCTGACATCCCTCTGGGCATCCTGGACGCCACTTTGTACCGCGATGATTTCCGCATCGCCTTCAAACAGCCTAAGGTACAGATCACCGACATCCCCTTCGATATTGACGACATGAATTTGATCCTGGTAGATGATGTTCTATTTACTGGACGTACTGCCCGAGCCTCCCTGGACGCTTTGATGGATTTCGGACGTCCGAAGCGCATCCAACTGGCGGTACTGGTGGACCGCGGGCATCGCGAGCTGCCCATCAAAGCCGACTTCGTAGGGAAAAACATCCCCACCTCCATGGGTGAGGAAGTCCGAGTCAAAATGAAGGAAATCGACGACCGCGACGCCATCCTGCTTGTCGAAATTCCTCTCGATGACGAATCATGATGATCCATGAAGTAATGCCCTCGAAACTATTGATTATTAGGAGGTAAAATGGTGTGGGAACACCGCCATCTGCTTGGTATCGAGCACCTATCTGCCGACGACATCACCCACATATTGGACACCGCCGCATCATTCAAGGAAGTGTTGGAAAGACCTATCCGAAAAGTACCCACATTACGCGGCATGACCATCGTCAACCTGTTCTTCGAAAGCTCCACCCGTACTCGGGTATCCTTCGAACTGGCTGAAAAACGACTGTCCGCGGATATGGTAAACTTCGCCGTGTCAGGTTCCAGCGTGTCAAAGGGCGAAACCCTGCTGGACACCGCTCGAAATATCGAAGCCATGAAAATCGATATGGTGGTCATACGCCACAGCTCCCCCGGAGCACCCCATTTCCTGTCCCGGTATCTGTCATCACAAATCATCAACGCCGGCGACGGCGCCCATGAACATCCCACCCAAGCCCTGCTGGATTTGATGACCTTGCGCGAACGACACGGAACCTTCGATAACCTGCGAGTAGCCTTGGTGGGCGACATCATGCATTCCCGGGTTGCCATGTCCAACATTCTGGCATTGAAAAAGATGGGCGCATCGGTCACCGTCTGCGGTCCCGCAACCATGATCCCCCGCAACATCCAGCAACTGGGCGTGGACGTTACCTATTCCCTTGAGGAGGTCATCCAAAACAGTGACGTACTCAATATCCTGCGCATCCAGTTGGAACGCCAGCAGACGGGATTATTCCCCTCCATCAGGGAATATCATCAGGTTTTTGGCTTAACCCGCGAAAAATTGGATCGCGCACCGAAAGAACTGACCATCATGCATCCCGGACCCATGAATCGTGGTGTGGAAATCGCCAGCGATGTCGCCGACGGACCTCATTCCGTCATCCTGGAACAGGTCACCAACGGTGTGGCTGTCCGCATGGCAGTACTGTACTTACTGACCGGTGACGGTCGTGAAACCCCCTAATTAATCTCTGTATTTACGTAACTATCGGGAAATATTATGAAACCGAACTGGACTGAGTCAACGAAACTATGGCTGAAAGGTGCTCGGGTAGTCGATCCCGCCGAAAAATTGGACACCCAAACTGACATCTTGATTGCCGATGGAAAAATCGTCACCATCGGCGACGTCGATATTGCGGAATTCGATGGTGCCTCAGTGGACGTCACCGGAAAAATCATCATGCCCGGATTGTTCGATATGCATGCCCACTTCCGGGAACCGGGTCGCGAGGATGCTGAAACCATCGAAACCGGATGCCATGCCGCTATCCTGGGCGGATTCACCGGTGTTGCCATCATGCCCAACACTACTCCCGCGATGGATAATGTCGGTATTGTAAGGTGGATTGAGGAGAAATCCCAAGAGCTACCCGTTGACGTATGCCCTATCGCTGCAGTTACCAAAGGGCGCGAAGGCAAGGAAATCACTGAAATCGCAGAATTAGTCGGTATCGGCATCCGTGCCTTTTCCGACGATGGTTCCCCCATCACCTCAGCTGCCATCATGCGCCGAGCACTGGAATATGCCGGGATGTTCGATGTCATCATCATCGGTCATGAAGAGGACCCAGCCCTGTCCGGCGCAGGCGTCATGCATGAAGGCACCGTATCGACTTCCCTCGGATTGGAGGCTATCCCCCATATTTCCGAAGACATCCTGATCGCCCGCGACGTGATTATCCTGGAATATATCGGCGGCAGGTTCCATATCGCACACCTGAGCAGCGGTAGATCCTTAGAGCTTATCCGCCAGGCAAAAGCCAAAGGATTGAATATTACTGTGGAAGTCACCCCTCATCACTTATCTATGACCGATGAAGCGGTCAAGTCGTTTAATACCTCCACTAAAATGAACCCCCCGCTGCGCACCGAAGAAGATCGGCTTGCCCTGTTGGAAGCCTTACGCGACGGCACCATCGACGTGATCGCGTCCGATCACGCGCCGCACTCGACCGAGAAGAAGCAGCTCGAGTTCACCGCGGCGCCGTTCGGCGTGATCGGGCTCGAGTCGGCTCTGCCCGTCGCCGTGACCGAACTGATCGGCGGCGTGCTCGACTTTTCTAATATCACCTCAACAAGCCTTTCAAGTTCCCTACTCATAAATATGTATTGTCCCAATTAGAATTGTTTATCCTCATAATTAGATACGTCCCGAATGTCAACAAGCTCCCCATCGGGGCCG